>QGSR01000047.1 GCA_003387805.1 Bacillota bacterium
CCCAGCACGGCTTTGACCGCCGGGTGATAGCCCGCGTACGTCTCCTCCAGCCGCGCCAAAGCCCGGCGGTGGGCCTGGACCTCCTGCAGCTGCGCCCGCGCGGCCTCCTCGTCGCGCCGGCGGGCGTCCAGCTCGGTCCGGGCCGCCTGCAGCGCCAGCGCCAGCCGCTCCGCGTCGCCCTGCCGGCCCCGCAGGCGCTCCGCCGCGGCGTCCGCTTCCCGCCGGGCCTCCTCCAGCCGGCGCCGGGCCGCCTGCAGCTGCTCGTCCAGCTCCGCGGCGGACCGTTGCCAGCGGGCGCGCTCGGCCGCGCGCTGCTGCGCGGCCGCGTCCAGGCGTTCCAGTTCCGCGGCGCACGCGGCCAGCTTCTGCCGCGCGTCAAACAGCTCTTCCCGGGACTGCTCCAGCCGGCCCGCCTCCCGGCTGTGCTCGGCGTCGTAGGCCTGCAGCCGCGCCTCGGCTTCGGCCAGCATCGCCTTCAGGGACTCGGTCTCGGCCCGCTCCCGGGCCAGGGCCGCTTCGCCTTCGCGCAGGCGGGCCTCCGCCTCCTCCTGCTCGCGCCCCACCCGCTGCAGCTCTTCCTCTAGGCTCTCGGCCCGCTGCCCGAGGCCGGCCCGCTGCATGTCCGCCAGCTCCAGCCGGTGGCGGGCCGCGGCGGCCTGCGCCTCGGCCTGGTGCAGCGCCGAGCGGGCCTGCTCCGCCTGCTCCCGCAGGCGGGCCGCGTCGTCCGCGGCCTGTTTCGCCCGCAGGTTCACGGCCGCCGCTTCCTTTTCCGCGGCTTCCAGCCGGGCCCGCTCCTCCGCCAGCTCCGCCTCGGTTTCGGCCAGGCGCGCCCGGGCCGCCAGCCAGTCCCGGGCGGCGCGCGCGGCCCGGTGCGCCTGGAGCGCTTCGTTCAGCTCCCGCCAGCGGGCCGCGGCCTTGGCCTGCTCCTTCAGCGCCTCGGCCCGGGCGGACAGTTCGGCCGACAAGTCGATGACCCGGGCCAGATCCTGCCCCGCCCGGTGCAGGCGCTGCTCCGCCAGGCGCCGCTGGGCGGTGTAGCGGCTGACGCCCGCGGTCTCCTCGATGAGCAGCCGCCGCTGGGTCGGATCCGCGCTCAAAATCGCGTCGATTTCGCCCTGGCCCACCACCGCCATGCCGCTCTTGCCCAGCCCCGTGCCCAGGAGCAGCTCCTGGATGTCCCGCAGCCGGCACGGCGTGCCGTTGATAAAAAACTCGCTCTCGCCGGAGCGGTGAATGCGGCGCATGATGCTGATTTCACTGTACTCGAGAGGAATCGACTGGTCGCTGTTTTCAATGACCAGCGTGACTTGGCCCATGCCCAGCGGCTTGCGCTGGGCGGTGCCCCCGAAAATGAGATCCGCGCTCCTCGGGCTGCGCAGGGCGCGCGTGTTATGCTCGCCCAAAACCCAGCGGATCGCGTCCACGATGTTGCTCTTGCCGCTCCCGTTCGGGCCGACCACCGCGGTCACGCCCGGACCGAAGCGCAGCTCGGTGCGATCGGGAAACGACTTGAAGCCCAGAAGCGTCAGCGCCAGCAAGCGCACGTAGGGTGGCACCTCCCCGGCAACCACCCCTGCATTTTACCACAAACCCCGCCGTTGGTCAGGATCCGGCGCGCCAGGAAGTCTCCGGGGAAGCCCGCAGCCAGGCCCCGTCAGCGCGGGCCGACGATGAAGCGGATGGCCGTGCGCTCCTCGCCGTCGATTTCGATCTCGCTGAAAGCCGGCACGCACACAAGATCGATGCCGTTGGGGGCGACGAAGCCGCGAGCGATAGCGATGGCTTTGACTCCTTGGTTCACCGCCCCGGCGCCCACGGCCTGAATCTCCACGACGCCCTTCTCCCGGACCACGGCCGCCAAGGCGCCGGCCACCGATTTGGGCTTGGACGAAGCGGATACTTTGAGCACTTCCACCTTCGGCGACTCCTCCTTCGATGCGTCTGCGTCCCGCCGTTCTCCGCCCACCATGGCGCTCGTACGGATATCGTCCAATATATTCGCTCACCCCCGTCCTTTCTTCTCAATTGTACACTTATCACTCTTTCACTGTCAGGCGCCGTTTACCTGCCGGACGCGCGCCGGACGCGCCGCGTTGCGTGGCCGGCAACGTGTAGATACATGACTTGTGTATATATTTCTCCTGGAAAATATTGGTTTTGACCTGGTTTGTGTAAAGGTTTTTCGCTTGCCAGTTACAAACATACTTCCCATGGCCGAAACGCAGCGCCACGAGTACCTCAACACGATGGCTGAAATCATTCTGGCTCGTCCCACGGCCACCGCGAAGCAGCTGGCCACGGCGCTGGGCTTCTCTCAGGAGCGCAGCGTCTACTACTGGCTGCGAAAGGCGGGATTTGACGGGCTGAAAGAGTTCCGCACGGCGGTGCTGACGGGCGAGTACCGCGTCGCCGTCACTTCCATCGGCGGCCCCGTGACGGTGCGGGCCAGCTACGTGGCGGAACTGCCGCTGCTCGCGGCCGAGGACGCCGGGGAGGGCGAGACGGTGGGCTACGTGATCACGACGCGAGCCGTCAGCCGCGAGGCCTTTGCGCTCACCGTCGAATCCGACGAATACCGTCCCATGGTGGAAGAAGGCGACATCCTGCTCATCGACCCCGACGAGCCGCCCGAGGACGGAGACCTGGCCATGGTGCGCCGCGGCGCCGAGCCGCCCGCGTTGTGCCGCGTCTACATGAAGCCGCGGCGCTGGTACGTCCATCCGGTGACGGGCAAGCCGCTGGCCGCCTACAACGACACCCGCGGCGCGGGCGTGCGCCTGCTAGGCCGGGTCGTCGGACTGCAAAGAAGCTTTTGAAGAACGCCGCCGGGCCAGCGCGTCGGCCGCCGCCGCCTGCTCGGCGGCTTTCTTGGTGGTGCCCCGGCCGCGGCCCAGCTCCTCGCCCCGCCAGCGAACCGCGACGGTGAACACCGGCGCGTGGGGCGGACCTTCCCGCTCCACCACCACGTATTCAGGCACTTCACGGCTCTCCTGCTGCAGCAGCTCCTGCAGGACGGTTTTCGGCGCGAAGGCCGGCGCCTCGTCCTCCGCCAGCCGCTCCGCGGCCGGCGCCAAAAGCCGCTCCACCAAGGCCCGGGCCCGCTCGAAGCCGTAGGCTGCGTACACCGCGCCCACCACCGCCTCCAGCGCGTCGCACAGCGTCGAGTCGCGGTCCCGGCTGCCCGACAGCTCCTCGCCGCGGGACATCCGAATCCACCGGCCCAGCCCCAGCCGCCGGGCCACCCCGGCCAGCGCGGCGCTGTTGACCAAAGCGGCCCGCATGCGGGCCAGATGCCCCTCGGGGCGGTCGGGAAAGCGGGACCAAACCATGTGCGCGGCCACCAACCCGATGACCGCGTCGCCCAGAAACTCCAGGCGCTGGTTGTGCGCCGGTTTGGGCGGCGGCGCTTCGGCCGGGTACGACGGATGGGTCAGAGCCTCCAGAAACAAGGAGGCCGGCTGCGGCGGCACGCCCAGCGCCTCCGCCAGTCCGGCCTCCCATCCCGGCGCCGCGCCGCCGGATGCGTCGTTGGAGAAATGCACTCGGTCCGTCATGTCAGCTTCCGGAAAATAAGCACCGCGTTGTGGCCGCCGAACCCGAAGGAGTTGGACATGGCCACGTTGACTTCCGCGGCGCGCTTTTCGTTGGGCACGTAGTCCAAGTCGCAGCGCGGGTCCGGGTGCTCGTAGTTGATGGTCGGCGGAATGACGCCGTGCTGCATGGCCAGCAGCGCGACGATGGCCTCCACCGCGCCCGCCGCGCCCAGCTGGTGGCCCGTCATGGACTTGGTGGAGCTGACGGGCACCCGGTAGGCGGCTTCCCCCAGCGCCCGCTTGATGGCCACGGTTTCGAAATAGTCGTTGTACTCCGTGGACGTGCCGTGGGCGTTGATGTAGTCGATATCCTCCGGGCCCACGCCCGCGTCCTCCATGGCCCGCTTCATGGCCCGGTACGCGCCGTCGCCCTCGGGCGCGGGCTGCGTGATATGGTACGCGTCGCCCGTCGCGCCGTAGCCGGCCACTTCGCCGTAGATGTGGGCGCCCCGGGCCCGCGCGTGCTCCTCGCTCTCGAGGATAAGAATGCCGGCGCCTTCGCCCAGCACGAAGCCGTCCCGCTGGGCGTCAAAAGGCCGCGACGCCCGCTGGGGGTCTTCGTTGCGGGTGGACAGCGCCCGGGCCGCGCAAAAGCCGGCCAGCGCCACGCGGGTCACCGACGCCTCGCTGCCGCCGGTAATCATGATGTCGGCCTCGCCCCGCTGGATAATGCGGGCCGCGTCGCCGATGGAGTTGGCGCCCGAGGCGCACGCGGTGACGGTGCACGCGTTGTGGGCTTTCGCGCCGGTCTGAATGGACACGTAGCCGGACGCCATATCCGGAATCATCATGGGCACGAGAAACGGGCTGACGCGCGACGGTCCCCGCTCCGCGAGGACCCGGATCTGGTTTTCCAATACCTCGATGCCGCCGATGCCCGAGCCGATCAAAACGCCCATGCGCTCGCCGTCCACTTTCGTCACGTCCAGGCCCGCGTCTTCCAGGGCCATGCGCGCCGCGGCCCACGCGAACTGCGCGAAGCGGTCCAGGCGCCGGGCGTCTTTGGCGTCCATGAACTGCACGGCGTCGAAATCTTTCACCTCGGCGGCGAAACGGGTGGCAAACTCGGAAGCGTCAAAACGCGTGATGGGCCCCACGCCCGACCGGCCCGCGATGAGGGCCTCCCACAGCTTGTCGGCGCCGGCCCCGAAAGGACTGACCACTCCCACCCCGGTGACGACGACGCGTGATTTCAAGAAGCTCACCTCTCTTGCCGGAGCACCGGGTCATTGATTGCAAGATGAAGCAGCGCGCCGAACCCGGCGCGCTGGCATGCAGTTGACGAACGGTTTCAGCCGAGCCGGCTTTCGATGTACCGCACGGCGTCGGCCACGGTGACGATCTTTTCCGCGTCGGTATCCGGAATTTCCAGGTCAAAAGCTTCCTCGAACTCCATGACGAGCTCGACCACGTCCAGCGAGTCCGCGCCCAAATCGTCCACGAACGAAGCGGTGGGCACCACCTCGTCCTCGGACACCCCGAGCTGGTTGACGATAATTTCCTTCACTTTCTCCATGACGTCCATCCGCTCTCACCTCCTTGCCGCCGCCGTCCGACGTCCGGTCACGACATGCCGCCGTCGACGACGAGGGTGTGTCCGGTAATGTAGCTGCTGGCTTCCTCGGCCAAAAACAACACGGCGTGGGCAACCTCCTCGGGTTCTCCCACGCGGCCCATAGGAATTTGCGCCAAAAACTGCTGTTTAATGTCTTCGCTCAGCGCGTCGGTCATATCGGACCGGATGTAGCCGGGCGCGACGACGTTGACGGTGATGTTGCGGCCCGCCAGCTCGCGCGCCAGGCTTTTCGTGAAGCCGATGAGCGCGGCCTTGGCCGCGGCGTAGTTCGTCTGGCCCACGTTGCCGGTGAGGCCCACGATGGACGAAATGTTGATAATGCGGCCGTAGCGCTGTTTCATCATCGTCCGCACCGCGGCTCGCGTACAATTGTAAACACCGCCCAAGTTGACGTCAAGCACGGCGTCCCACTGCTCCCGGGTCATGCGGACGAACAGCGTGTCCCGGGTGATGCCCGCGTTGTTGACCAGCACGTCCAGCCGCCCCATTTCGGCGATGGCCGTCTGCACCAGCGCCTCCGCGGACTCCGGGTCCGCCACGTCCGCGGCAATCCCCACGGCGCGGCCGCCCGCCGCGACGATCTCCTCGGCCACCCGCCGGGCCTGCTCTTCGCTGCGCCCGGAAACGGCCACGAACGCGCCTTCCGCCGCCAGCCGCTTGGCGATGGCCAGACCCAGGCCCCGGGTGCTGCCGGTGACCAGCGCCGTTCTCCCTGCCAGTCTCATGCGCTTTCACCCCTTCCAACGCGCGTCGCGACCTGCTCGACGCCCGCGGCGTCGCCGCACGGCATGCACTCCAGCTCCCTGTCGATGCGGCGCGCGAGCCCGCACAGCGTCCTGCCTTCCCCGACTTCCACCATAAGCGTCACGCCGTCCTCGATGAGCCCGCGGACGGTCTGTTCCCAAAGCACGGGCTTGCTCACCTGCTCGATGAGGGCCTGCTTGATCTCCGCCGCGGCGGTTTTGGGCCGGGCGTCCACGTTGGCGATGACGGGAACGTGCGGGTCGGTGATGACGACCCGCCCCAGCGCCTCGGCCAGCCGCCGGCCCGCGGGCTCCAGCAGCGAGCAATGAAAGGGCCCGCTGACGTTGAGCAGCTGCACCCGGCGCGCGCCGGCCTCGGAGGCCAGCTCCAGGCAGCGCCGCACCGCCTCGATATGGCCGGCCACCACCACCTGCCCCGGACTGTTGTACGTGGCAGGCTCCACGACGCCGTCCTCCACCCGGCGGCACAGCGCCTCCACCGCCGCGGCGTCCAGGCCGATAATCGCCCCCATGCCGCCCGTGCCCGCGGGCACCGCGTCGTTCATGAACCGGCCCCGGTCGCGCACGAGCCGGACCGCGTCGGCAAACTGCAAGGCGCCGGCGGCCACCAGCGCGCTGTACTCACCCAGGCTGTGGCCGGCCACCACGTCGGGACGCACGCCGTGCTGCTCCAGCACCCGCCACGCGGCGACGCTGACGGTCAGCAGGGCCGGCTGGGTATTGTACGTCAGCGCCAGCTCCTCGTCGGGACCTTCGAAAATGAGCCGGCTCAGAGGAAATCCCAGCGCTTGGTCGGCCACTTTGAAAACGTTTCTCGCGGCCGGGAAGTTGTCGTACAAATCGCGTCCCATGCCCACACGCTGGGAACCTTGTCCCGGAAAGACGAAGGCGATGCGCTCCGTGCTCACGGCGCTCCCCCCGCCGGACCCCGGCCCCAGCGCAGCGCGGCCGCGCCCCAGGTCAGGCCCGCGCCGAAGCCCACCGCGACGATGCGATGGCCTTCCTTCAGGCGCCCTTCCTCCACGGCTTCGCCCAGCGCGATGGGAATGGATGCGGCCGACGTGTTGCCGTAGCGCTGGACGTTGACGACGATGCGGTCTTCCTCCACGCCCAGCCGCTTGGCGGCCGCCTCGATGATGCGGATGTTGGCCTGATGCGGCACAAACAGATCGATGTCGTCCGGGGTCAGCCCCGCCCGGCGCAGCACTTCCCGGGTCGCGTCCTCCATGATGCGCACGGCGAACTTGAACACCTCGTTGCCCGTCATGCGCAGGTAGTGCTCGCCGGCGGCCAGCGCCTCCTCATCGAAAGGCTTTCGCGAGCCGCCCGCGGGGATGATGAGGGACTCGGCGCCCGAGCCGTCGCTGCCCAGATACGTGGCCAGCACGCCGTAGTCCGGCGCCGTCTCCCCGACGACGACGGCGCCCGCGCCGTCGCCGAACAGCACGCACGTGGAGCGGTCCCGCCAGTTGACGATGCGGCTCAGCAAGTCCGCGCCGATGACCAGCGCCTTGTTGTACCCGCCCGACCGCACGGCGTGCCACGCCTGGTCCAGAGCGTACACGAACCCCGAGCAGCCCGCGCCCAGGTCGTAAGCGGCCGTGTCCGGAATGCCCAGCCGGTGCTGGACAATGCTGGCGGTGGACGGAACCTGGTAGTCGCCCGTGGCGGTGGCCACGATGAGCAGGTCGATTTCCCCGGGGGAGACGCCCGCATCGGCCAAAGCTTTCTCCGCGGCCTTGACGGCCCAGTCCGAAGTGGCTTCGTGCCTGGGCGCGATGCGGCGCTCCTTGATGCCTGTCCGCGTCGTAATCCACTCGTCGGACGTGTCCACCATCTTTTCGAGGTCGAAGTTGGTCAGCTTCTCCTCGGGCACCGCGTAGCCGATGCCTAAAATACCCGTCGGTCTCATGACTGCGCCTCTCATTCCTCGGAACGCGCCGCCATGGCCGCGCCGATGCGTCCGGGGACGTCGTGGCGCACGGCGAGGGCGGCCGCGTTGATCGCGTTGCGAATGGCCCGCCGGTCCGAGCGGCCGTGGGCGATGATGACCGCGCCCTTGATGCCCAGAAGCGGCGCTCCGCCGTATTCCGCGTAATCGAGCCGGCCGCGGACCCGGCGCAGCCCCGGCCGCACCAGCATGCCCGCCATCGCTCCCCGGGCGCCGGTGAACACGTGCCGGCGCAGCAGCTGAAACACGGTGGCGGCCACGCCTTCCGCAAACTTCAGCACGACGTTGCCCGTGAAACCGTCGCAGACCACCACGTCCGCCGCGCCCGCGGGCACGTCGTTGCCCTCCACGTTGCCTACGAAATGAATGGCGGGATCGTTTTTCAGCAGCTCGTACGCGTCGCGCGTGACTTTCGTGCCCTTGGACGGCTCGGTGCCGACGTTCAGCAGCCCCACCCGGGGACGGTCCACCCCGAACACTTTCCGCACGTACACCGCGCCCATGTGCGCGAAGCCGTGCAGGTGCTCGGGCCGCACCTCGGTATTGGCGCCGCCGTCGACGACGAAACAAAATCCGTCCTCGGTGGGCATCGGAATCGCGATGGCCGGCCGGTCCACGCCCGGCACGCGCCCGATATGAAAAAGGCCGGCCGCCATCGTCGCGCCGGTGTTTCCGGCGCTGACGAGCGCGTCGGCTTCTCCCGCGCGCACGAGCCGTGCCGCGGCAACGATAGACGAATCCCGTTTTTCTCGCACCGCTCGCACCGGGTCGTCGTCCATGCCCACCACGCCCGGGGCGTGGACTATCTTCACCTGCTCGGGCAGCGGCCGGCCGCCCAGCGCCTCGGCGATGGCGTGTTGGTCGCCCACCAAGGTGACGGCGACGCCGGGCTGCTGAACGGCCTCCAGCGCGCCGTGGACCAGCTCCTCCGGCCCCCGGTCGCCGCCGGCCGCGTCCAGCGCGACGCGCACCGGACGCTGCGGCCCGGCCGCGTCGTTGTGCGCAAAGGATGCGGACATCGATGAGACTTACCCTTCGTCCTGCTTGGTCACGAGGATGCGCCGTCCACGGTAGTACCCGCATTCGGGGCACACCCCGTGGGATCGCTTGGGCTCGTGGCAATGCTCGCACCGGCCGTAGGTCGGCGCGGACACCCCCGCCGCCCACACGGAACGGCGCTTCTTGGTGCGGGCTCTGGACGTGCGTCGCTTCGGAACCGCCACCGGCTTCGACCTCCCTCTGCTGGAACGGCTAAAGCTTCAAGCTTGCTCCCCTGCGGACCCTTCGGGCTTCCACGCCTTCAGCGCGGCCAGCCGCGGGTCCACGTCGTCCGTCGTGCAGTCACACGTGTCCGTGTTCCAGTTGACGCCGCACCGGGGACAAAGTCCGCGGCAGTCTTCGCGACAGACGGGCTTCATGGGCAGATGCAGCGCGACGTGCTCGCGCACCACCTCGCCGATATCGATGCGGTCGCCCCGGAACCAGCTGACGTCGTCGTCTTCTTCGGCGTCCGCGAACGGGTCGTCCTCCTCGAGCCGCCGCTGATCCATGCGCCGGAACCGCTCGCGGATTTCCGCGTCGACGACGGCTTCGGCCGGCTGCAGGCAGCGGCTGCACGCGGTGAGAAACCGCCCGCGCACCTCGGCCCGGACGAGCATGGACTCGCCCGTGTTCGTCACCTCGCCCCGCACTTCCAGATCCGTCAGGGCGCGCACGTCACCCGGCAGCTCTTTGAGAGAAGCCGGCGGCAGCGAGAACTCGAACGGAAGAGAGGCGCCGCGTCGATCCCGGATCGACGAAATGGAAATTTGCACCCGCTGTCACCTCGACCAATTATACGGCCTCGACAAAAAGGTGTCAATGACCGCCGCTTGGCGGGGTCCGGCCCTTTTCGCCCCGCGGACATATTGCGGGGCGGCCCGTCCGTAAGTATGAACGGACCCGCCCGTGCGGCACGCCGGCGGCGCTCATCGACGGGAGGGAGCGGCGTGCACGAAGAGGCCCGGACCGCCCGGTCGCGGCGGCGCACCATCGTCAGCGCCCTCATCGGCGTCGCGCTGACCACGTCGGTCATACTGTACCCCGAAGACGCGTTCGAGGCATCGGTGGGCGGCCTCAGGCTGTGGTTCGAGGTGGTCCTGCCCGCCCTGCTGCCCTTTTTCGTGCTGGCCGAGATGATGATCGGCCTGGGCGTCGTGCACTTTATCGGCGTCCTCCTCGAACCGTTCATGCGGCCGCT
>QGSR01000313.1 GCA_003387805.1 Bacillota bacterium
GCACAGCGCCGCCTCCGTTATGCAGCCCGCAGCACAGCGCCGCCTCAATGATGCAGCCCGCAGCACAGCGCCGCCTCCGTCCCGCAGTCCCGCAATCCGCAGTACGCCTAGCCGCCTCAGTCCTGAAGCCCGCCGTACAGCGGGTACTGCTCGCACAAGGCCCGCACCCGCTCGCGGGCGCTGTTCAGCACCCGCTCGTCCTCGGGCGCCGACAAAACGTCGTCAATGATGCCGGCGATGGCCCGCATCTCCTCCGGACCCATGCCCCGGGTGGTGGCCGCGGGCGAGCCCAGCCGCAGGCCGCTGGTCACCATGGGCGGCTCCTCGTCGAACGGAATCGTGTTTTTGTTCACCG
The DNA here is from genome assembly GCA_003387805.1 of Bacillota bacterium. Classification (GTDB taxonomy): domain Bacteria; phylum Bacillota; class Limnochordia; order Limnochordales; family ZCTH02-B6; genus CALJUZ01. The sequence continues at coordinate 356 of QGSR01000313.1, forward strand.
TGATGCCCACGGAGTCCAGCACTTTCTCCGCGGCCTGCCCCGTCAAGCCCCGGGACGCCTTGACGTCCACCAGCAAAAGGTGCGTGTCGGTGCCGCCAGAAACGATGCGGAACCCCCGCTCCTGCAGCGCCTCGGCCAGCACCCGGGCGTTCTCGACCACCCGGCGCTGGTACTCCTTGAACCCGGGCGACAGCGCCTCTTTCAGCGCCACCGCCTTGGCGGCGATGACGTGCATCAGCGGCCCGCCCTGCACGCCCGGAAACACCGCCCGGTCCAGCGCCTTGGCGTGCTCGGCCTTGGAGAACACCATGCCGCCCCGGGGGCCCCGCAGCGTCTTGTGGGTCGTCGTGGAAACGAAGTCCGCATACGGAATCGGGTTCGGATGCAGCCCCGCGGCCACCAGCCCGGCGAAGTGCGCCATGTCCACGAACAGCAGCGCGCCCACTTCGTCGCAGATTTGCCGCAGCCGCTCGAAGTCGATGATGCGCGGGTACGCGCTGCCGCCCGCCACGATCATTTTGGGCCGTACCCGCCGGGCCTGCTCCGCCACGGCGTCGTAGTCGATGCGCTCCGTCTCTTTGTCGACGCCGTAGTGCTCGAAGTCGAACCACTTCCCCGACAGGTTGATGGGGTGCCCGTGGGTCAGGTGCCCGCCGTGGGGCAGCTTCATGCCCATCACTTTGTCCCCGGGGTTGAGCGCGGCGAAGTACACGGCCTGGTTGGCCTGCGAACCCGAGTGGGGCTGCACGTTGACGTGCTCGGCGCCGAACAGCTCCTTGGCCCGCTGGATGGCCAGGGTCTCCACCACGTCCACGTGCTCGCAGCCGCCGTAATAGCGCCGGCCCGGATATCCTTCGGCGTACTTGTTGGTCAGCACCGAGCCTTGCGCGGCCAAAACCGCCTCGCTGACGAAGTTTTCCGAAGCGATGAGCTCGATGTGGGTATTTTGCCGGCGCCGCTCCGCCTCCACGGCGGCAGCCGTTTCCGGGTCCACGGCCCGGAGTTTTTCCAGCGCGCTCTCCATCGTGACCTCTCCCTCGAAATAGTCAGCCGGTGCCGGCCACCCCGCCGGGACGTCAGTCTGCCTTCGGCAAGTGCGCCAGCGCCGCGTCAATGGCCTCCTGCGGCAGCTCGAAGTCCTCCAGCTCCCCGGCCAGGTAGGCGTCGTACGCCGCCAGATCGAAGTGGCCGTGGCCGCTGAGGCCGAACAGAATGGTGCGCTCCTTGCCTTCCTCCTTGGCCAGAAGCGCTTCGTCGATGGCGGCCCGCACCGCGTGGGCCGACTCGGGCGCGGGCAGCAGCCCCTCCGTGCGGGCGAACTGCACCGCCGCCTCGAACACCGCCCGCTGCGGCACGGCTTTGGCTTCGATGACGCCTTGCTCGTACAAATGGGCCACCAGCGGCGCCGCGCCGTGGTACCGCAAGCCGCCGGCGTGAATGCCCGGCGGGACGAACTGGTGCCCCAGCGTGTACATGTACAGCAGCGGCGTCATGCCGGCGGTGTCGCCGAAATCGTACGCCGCGTGGCCCCGCGTCAAAGACGGCGACGCGGTGGGCTCCACGGCCACCGCCCGCACTTCCTTGCCGGCGGCTTTGTCGGCCAGGAACGGAAACGCCAGCCCGGCGAAATTGCTGCCGCCGCCGTGGGCGCCGATGACCACGTCCGGATAGTCGCCGGCCAGCTCCAGCTGCTTCTTGGCTTCGAGACCGATAATGGTCTGGTGCAGCAGCACGTGGTTCAGCACGCTGCCCAGCGAGTACTTCGTATCGTCACGCGACGCCGCGTCCTCCACCGCCTCGCTGATGGCGATGCCCAGGCTGCCCGGCGAATCCGGGTCCTGCTCCAAAATGGCCCGCCCGGCCTGCGTCCGGGGGCTGGGACTGGGGATGACCTCGGCGCCCCACACCTGCATCAGCGACCGGCGGTACGGTTTTTGCTGATAGCTGATTTTCACCATGTAAACGGTGCATTCGAGGCCGAAGAGCTTGCACGCCAGGCTCAGCGCGCTGCCCCACTGCCCCGCGCCCGTCTCGGTCGCGAGCCGCTTGACGCCTTCTTGCTTGTTGTAATACGCCTGCACCACCGCGGTGTTGGGCTTGTGGCTGCCCGCGGGGCTGACGCCTTCGTACTTGTAGTAAATCTTGGCCGGCGTGTCCAAAGCCTGCTCCAGCCGCCGAGCCCGGTACAGCGGCGTGGGCCGCCACAGGCGGTAAATATCGATGATTTCCTCCGGGATGTCGATCCAGCGCTGCGTGCTCACCTCTTGCTCGATGAGCGCCATCGGAAACAGAGGCGCCAGATCATCGGGCCCCACCGGCTGCTTCGTTCCCGGGTGCAGCGGCGGCTTCAGCGGCGTGTCCAGATCCGCCGCGATGTTGTACCACTGCCGCGGGATGTCCCTCTCCGACAACAAAATTTTCGTCTCGCTCACCTAAG
>QGSR01000314.1 GCA_003387805.1 Bacillota bacterium
CGCCGCCCGAGCAGATCCCGGCGCCCATGATTTTGCTCGGCTGGGGCACGGTCACGGGCGACGCGGATTACGGCTGTTATCCGCTCTTCCACAGCAGCCAGTGGGTGCCCGCCGGTTCGTCTCGTTCCTTCTACAGCAACCCGGCGGTGGACGCCTTGCTGGAGCTGGGCCGCATGAACCCGAACCCGGAGGTGCGGCTGGCGACCTATCGTGAGGCGATGAACCTGATCATGCAGGACGCGCCGTGGCTGTTCCTGCACGCCGAGGTGCAGTTGACGGCCATCCGCAATGAGGTCGAGGGCGTCGTCATTCATCCGACCGAACGCGTCATGGCCCACCACGCGCGCTTCAAGTAACCGGCCGCCGGCCGGACGCGTCAGCGAGCGCGCGGGGCCGCGGCGAGGGGACCCGCGCCCGGTAATACGGTGAAAAAGGGAGGGGCCCGCCCGGGCGCGAGCCCCTCCTTTTGTTCACGGAGGCGAACACGCAATGACGCGCTACATCGTGCGCCGGCTCTTGCTGGCCATTCCGGTTCTCATCGGCGTATCCATCGTCGTTTTCTGGATGATTCGCGCCATTCCCGGCGACCCGGCGCGCGTGTTGGCCGGGGAAGGCGCGCCGTTGGAAGTGGTCGAGCGCATCCGCGAGCAATACGGGCTCAACGAGCCGCTGCACGTGCAGTACATGGTCTTCCTCAAGCACTTGCTTCAGGGCGACCTGGGCCGATCCATTCGCTCGCGGCGGCCGGTTACGGAGGAGGTCGCCGCGCGCTTGGGGCCGACGCTGGAGCTTGCGGCCGGCAGCATGGTGGTGGCCATCGTCATCGGCGTCAGCACGGGGATTCTCAGCGCAGTGCGGCCCAATTCGTGGATTGACGCCGCAAGCACCTTCATCGCCTTGGTCGGCATCTCCATGCCCGTTTTCTGGCTCGGACTTATGCTCATGTACTTCTTCTCATACGAGCTGGGCTGGTTCCCGACCGCGGGACGCGGTACGTGGCGGCACTTGGTGCTGCCGTCGCTGACCTTGGGTTTGAGCACGGCGGCCATCATCGCCCGCATGACTCGGTCGAGCATGCTGGAGGTGCTGCGCCAGGATTACGTGCGCACCGCGCGGGCCAAGGGGCTGCATGAGTGGGCCGTAGTGCTGAAGCACGCGTTTCGCAACGCCCTTATTCCCATCGTGACGGTCACCGGCCTGCAGATGGGAAGCCTGTTGGGCGGCGCGGTCATGACCGAAAGCGTCTTCGCCTGGCCCGGCATCGGCCGGCTGATGGTAGACTCCATCATCGCCCGCGATTACCCGGTGGTTCAGGGAGCGGTGCTGGTGGTGGCGGTCGGGTTCATCCTCATCAATTTGCTGGTGGACGTGTTGTACGCGTACATTAACCCAACCATCCGCTACGACTGAGGGGGCTGGCCCATGGCAACGCAGCAACGCATCATCACCCCGGCACCGGAAGGCGCCGCGGCGCCGTCCGCCTCCTTGTCGTGGTCCCGGGCCGTCTGGAAGCGGCTGCGGCGCAACCGCCTGGCCATGTTCGGCCTCTTCATCATCGTCACCTTTGTCGTGCTGGCCGTCCTGGCGCCGTGGATCGCGCCTTATGACCCGACGCAAAGCAGCTTCGCCAAGCGGCTGGCCGGCCCGTCCAAAGAGCATTGGCTCGGCAACGACGAACTGGGGCGCGACTTGTTCAGCCGCTTATTGTACGGGGCGCGCATTTCGCTGCGCATCGGGCTCATCTCCATCGGCATCGGCATGGCGGTGGGCGTGCCGTTGGGGCTTGTGTCCGGGTATTACGGCCGCTGGGTGGACTTGATCGTGCAGCGCTTCATCGACGTCATGCTGGCGTTTCCGGGCATCTTGCTGGCCATCGTGCTGGTGAGCGCGTTCGGCGTCGGGCTTGAGAACGTGATGCTCGCCGTCGGCATCGTCTCCATCCCGACCTACGCGCGGATTGTGCGCGGGTCGGTGCTGGCGCTGAAGGAAGCCGAATTCGTCCAGGCGGCACGGGCGGCCGGAGCGCGCGACTTGTCGATCATCGTCCGCCACATCTTGCCCAACTGCGTCGCGCCCGTCATCGTCCAGTCGTCACTGCAGGTGGGCTCGTCCATCCTGTGGGCCGCGGGCCTGGGCTTCCTGGGGCTGGGCGCTCAGCCGCCGACGCCCGAGTGGGGTACCATTCTCAGCCGCGGCCGGCAGTACATCATGACCGCCCCGCATATCACCACCTTCACGGGTCTGGCTATTATGCTGGTGGTGCTGGGGTTCAACTTGCTGGGCGACGGGCTGCGCGACGCGCTGGACCCGCGGCTGAAAGACTAGAAAATCACCAGCCGGGCTCTTGCGCGCCCACCCGCATATGGTATAATCGTTCCGGGAAAAGTCAAAGAAGGTCAAAACCACCTATGGTATTGCCGTGGTGGAACGCCATGGGAAGTCTCGCCGATCGGATCGAAGCCCACATCATGCGCCTGCTGGCGCACTCCGACGAAGGCTACGTGGAAGTGCGCCGCTACGAGCTGGCCCATTTGTTCGACTGCGTACCGTCGCAGGTGACGTACGTGCTGTCGACGCGGTTCACGCCGGACCGCGGGTTCATCGTCGAAAGCCGGCGCGGCGGCGGAGGCTATATTCGTATCGTCGCCCGCCATCCGCGGCCGGAGCGGGAACGGCTGGCTGGGGCCTGGCGGCGCATCGGCCAGGCGCTGACAGAGGCCGAGGCCGAAGGGTTGCTGGACTGGCTAGAGCGCACCGGCGTCGCTACGTGCCGGCAGACGACGGTGG
>QGSR01000315.1 GCA_003387805.1 Bacillota bacterium
CACCCCCCCACCGGCGGAAAATTGTTCCCCATCAGGCCCGCGCCGCGCACGCCCCCCACCACCGCGCCGTCGGGGAAACCGGGGCTGGCGATGGTGGCGCCGCGGTTGCCCGTGGCCCGGGAAATCAAGACTTCCGAGATGACGTGCTCGCCGGCCACGGCCCGCCGGAACCAGTCGCGGTCGGCCACCTGGAACGAGTTGGCCTCCGGCCGGCTCAAGACGCGGGTGGTGCGGCTCTGGCGGTTGAACTCGACGCCGGCCAGGCCCCGGCCGTCGGGTCCGATCAAATAAATGGTGTCGTAGGCGTGATTATGCTCCGAAAGCTCCATCAGAAGGCGGTTGACGTCGTTGGTTTGCAGATTGACGACGGCGTCCAGCTTGGCGAGATAGCGGATCTCGTCGCGGCGGGCGTTCATCCAGGCGGCGATGAGCTCGGCGTTGGCGTCGGCCAGGCCCTCGACCCGGGCCAGTTCCGCCGCCAGCACCGCCTCGCGCGTCTGATACACGCTGATGGTGCCCATGACCATCAGCGGCAGCCAGGAAAACACCGCCAGCCAAAACATGATGCGAAACCGGATGCTCTTTCTGCGGAGCCTGCGCGCGGCCAATCTCCCCGCCCCCGTTCGTGCCTCGTTTGCCTTGTCGCCTGCTTCCTCCGGCGCGCGTCAGCGAAAACGCTTCGCTGGCGCCGACGCCCGATCCTGCAGCACTGACCAGATTTCACGGAATCCTATAACGAGAATCGACCTTCCAGGCAGTTCGCTTGACAGGCATCGACGTGGGAGGCGTCAGGCGCCCAGCAAAAAGCCCCCCCCTCCCCGCGGTCCCAGCGCGCCCAGCGTGCTGCGTACGTCCGCCCGCGCCTCGGGGCGGCGCACCGCCACGACGATGAACCCGGCGGCCCGGGCCGCGAACTCTGGGCCGAAAATGGGCTTTCCCAACAGCGTGCGCCCGATTTTGGTCGGGGCCACGTCGATGAACGCCTCGACCTCGCGCCCTTCCCTGCGCAGCGCCTTGGCCAGGCGCCGGCCCGTCTCGCCCGCGCCCCACACGTACAAAGGCCGGCCTTGAAGTCGGGGGTCCCGGACGAGGAAGTGCGCTTTGCAGCGAATGAACGCGGTCCACGTGCAGCGCGGATCCTGAAAGGACAGCCGCTCTTCCAGCATGCGCCAGCCCAAAAGCACCCGGGGCACCTTGGCAAACCGCCGGCCGGCGTAATAGAAGCGGAACCACAGGTCGTAGTCCTCGGCCCACGGCCTGTCCCGGTAGCCGCCCAGCGCCAGCACGTCGTCCCGCCGGTACATGACCGACGGGTGCACCAGCGGGCTTTCGATGAACAGCGCCCGCTCGAGGGCCTCCGGCGCCACCAGGCTGTTCAGCCACGCCTCGTAGCGATAGAAGGCGTCGCTGACGGCGCGAGCCGGAAACGACCGCACCAGCGTGCCGACGACGCCGATGCTCGGATCGCTCCGGAGCAGCTCCCACTGAAGGCGCAGCCGGTCCGGGTGCGCGATGTCGTCCGCGTCCATGCGAGCCACTACGGGGTGGCGGGCCGCCGCCAAACCCTCGTTCAGCGCCGCGACGATGCCCCGGTGCGGTCCCTCGACGACGCGAAGGCGCTGGTCCCGGCGGGCCGCTCTCCGCAGCCACTGGGCGCTGCCGTCGGTGGAGCCGTCGTCCACGGCCATGACCTCCACCTCCACGCCCCGCTGGCGCAGCATGCTCCCCACCGCCCGGGGCAAATAGGGCATGGCGTTGTAAACCGGCATGACGACGCTGACTGCGGGTTTCATGGCCCGTCAAACTCCGGCGATGTCAGCCAAGGGTTGGCAACACGTCATTTGCCCACCGGACGAAACCGGTGCTATCCAATACGCGAATACTCTTGGACGGGTTGGCCACATAGAGCCTGTTCTCTGCCGCTGCGCGAAGCCAGTTGACCGCGTGTGCTTTAGCCCCGCCCCCATCAACGATGATGACTACGGTCGGCTCAGGCATAGCTTCAACTGCATTCAGATACAAATAGGGGAATTTCTCATCGACTGAGCCAGATGATTGCTGCCACTTGCATTCGATACGTATTCGCGGCTGACCGTCCAAGACGACAACGAACTCGGATCGGCCGGTGTGTCCGTAAATGGTCGTGTAGGGCACGTTTTTCAGAAGCAGGCGAGCACCCGCATACTGGTCTTGCTTCTTCGACCATTCAGTATACGGTACGATTTGGTAGCCGTGAGTCTGGAACACGCTCTCTACTATGTTCTCGAGCACTCGGCCGCTGCGATTGGCCCGTCGTCCGCCCTCCACCGACTTTACCTCCCTGCATTCCGTCCGGCCAGTACACGGCTAGCACTTCTCGCACTTCCCCGCGGGTCTGACCGTTGGCGGATATCGATCTTCGTACCCGCGTATAATGGACTTCTGCATTTTGATACAGCGCGCGAGTCCATTCCGTATCATGATTCGATATAGCCACCACAGCGCCACGCCGACACGCCTCTTCGGCGGCCGAAGCCAGACGCTCCTGGTCTTGCGGGCCGAACCCGCCTGCCGCATAATCCGTAAACGACGCGGTGGCGCTCAGGGGCACATAAGGTGGATCACAGTACACAACGTCACCCGGTCCCGCTTGCTGCATCACTTCCTCGAAGTCCAGACATGTCAGCTGCGATTTCGCCAAGACATCAACCGCTGCCATCAGCTCCGCGTAGGGAAAATAGGGCCTCTTATACCTCCCAAAGGGGACGTTGAATTCCCCGTCGTTGTTGTAACGACACAGCCCGTTA
>QGSR01000048.1 GCA_003387805.1 Bacillota bacterium
CATGCCGACGTAGCACAGCCGCCGCTCCTCCTCCAGCTCGGCGGGTTCAGTCAAAGCCCGCGAATGCGGAAACACGCCGTCCTCCATGCCCACCAGGAACACCACGGGAAACTCCAGCCCTTTGGCCGCGTGCAGCGTCATCATGGTCACCGAGTTGGCGTCCGCGTCGTACGCGTCCACGTCCGACACCAGCGCGACGTGCTCGAGAAACTCGCCCAGGCCGCCGCCCTGTTCCTGCTCGAACTGGCGCGTCACCGACAGAAACTCCCGCAAGTTTTCAACGCGGGCCTCGGCTTCGATGGACCGCTCGTCGTGCAGTTCCTGTAGGTACCCCGAGTGCTCCAGCACCCGCTCGGCCAAAGCCGTCAGCGACAAGTCATCGGCCACGGCCCGGAACTCCTCGATGAGCTGCGCGAACTCCTGCACCCGGTTGGCCGCGGCCGGGCTGAGGCCGGCCAGCGCGTCCGCATCCGTCAGCGCCTGGAAGAGGGGCATGCCGTTGACCGCGGCGAACTCGTCCAGCCGCCCGATGGTAACGTCGCCGATGCCCCGCCGCGGCACGTTGATGATGCGCCGCAGGCTGAACTCGTCCAGCGGGTTGTAGATGACCCGCAAATAGGCCAGCAAGTCCTTGATCTCTTTCCGCTCGTAGAAGCGGATGCCCGAGACGATGCGGTACGGAATGCCGCGGCGGATGAACTCTTCCTCGAACGTGCGGCTCTGCGCGTGCGTGCGGTACAAGATGGTAAAATCGCTGTACTGCCGGCCTTCCTCGGCCATGCCCCGACGGATTTCGTCGGCGACGAAGCCGGCCTCGCCCCGCTCGTCCATGGCTTGGTAGAAGTACAGCGGGTCGCCTTCGGGGTTGTCGGTCCACAAGTTTTTGGCCGGCCGGTCGAAGTTGTTGGCGATGACCGCGTTGGCCGCGTCCAAAATGCGCTTGGTCGAGCGGTAGTTCTGCTCCAGTTTGATGACCGTCGCGTCCGGGTAGTCCCGCTCGAAATCCAGGATGTTGCGAATGTCCGCGCCGCGGAAGCGGTAGATGCTCTGGTCCGCGTCGCCCACGACGCACAAGTTTCTGTGCTGCTCGGCCAGCATGTTGACCAGCACGTACTGCACCCGGTTGGTGTCCTGGTACTCGTCCACCATCAAGTACCGGAACCGGTCGCGGTAGTAGTTCAGCACGTCGGCCTCTTGCCGGAACAGCTTCACCGTGGCCAGCAGCAAGTCGTCAAAGTCGAACGCGCCGTTTTCGTGCAGCTTTTCCTGGTACTTCTCGTACACTTGCGCGACGATGCGCTCCCAGTAGTCCGACGCTTGGGCCGCGTAGTCGGCGGGCTCCTGCAGGTTGTTTTTGGCCGCGCTGACGGCCCCCAAAAGCCCTCGGGGTTCGAAGCGCTTCGGATCCAGGTTCAGATCCTTCAGCACCGCCCGGATGGCCGCCAGCTGGTCCGCGGTGTCAAAAATCAGGAACTGGTTCGGAAAGCCCAGCCGGTCCGCGTAGCGCCGCAGGATGCGCACGCACAGCGAGTGAAAGGTGCCCACCCACACGTGCTGGGCCCGGGGCCCGATGAGGGCGCTGACCCGCTCGCGCATCTCGTTGGCGGCCTTGTTGGTGAACGTGACCGCCAGGATGTTTTCGGGCGCGACGCCCCGCTCCAGCAAATACGCCATGCGGTAGGTCAGGACGCGGGTCTTGCCGCTGCCCGCGCCCGCGATGATGAGCAGCGGGCCGTCCACGTGCTGCACGGCGGCCCGCTGGGTTTCGTTCAGGTCTTTCAGCCACGCGGCTTGCATGCCATTCATCCTTCGTCGCTGCGCTGTTCGGCCGCCCGGCCGTCTTGCGTGTCGGCCTTGCGCCGGCGGTCCCGCAGCACTTTGAACACTTGCCGCGGCGTCACGCCCCGCTCGGCCAGCAGCACCGTCAAATGATACAGCAAGTCGGCCGTCTCCTCAAGGAGCGGATGCTTGGTGTCGTTCTTGGCGGCGATAATGACCTCGGCGCTCTCCTCGCCGATCTTTTTCAGGATCTTGTCCAGGCCTTCCCGGAAAAGGTATGCGGTGTACGACTCCTCGGTGGGGCGGTCCCGCCGGTCCACCACCACCTGGTACAGCTCCTCGAACACGTCCTGCGCCCGCTCCTCGTACACCGCCTCGGGATCGAACGCGGGCCGTCCCACGGCCACCGCCTTGCCCTCGTCGGTCAGCTCGTAGTGGAAGCACGACTTGAAGCCCTGGTGGCACGCGCCGGGGCCTTGCTGCTCCACTTTCAGCAGCAGCGCGTCGCCGTCGCAGTCGGCGATGACGGCTTTCACCACTTGGTAGTGACCCGACGTCTCGCCCTTCATCCACAGCTTCTGGCGGCTGCGGCTCCAGTACCAGGCGCGCCCCGTCTCGATGGTGCGCTGAAGCGCCTCCCGGTTCATGTAGGCCATCATCAGCACTTCGTCGGTCTCCGCGTCCTGGACGACCACGGGAATAAGTCCGTTGGTCTCGAATTTTAGGTCCGACAGTTCAATGCTCAGTTCCATCCTCGGTTCCCTCCGCTGCGGGACCGGACGCCCGCGCGCCGATCTCCGGCTCCCCCGCCGGCACGCCCGCTGCCCGCAGGAACTGCTTGATGCGGGCGATGCTCGTCTCCTTGTCGTGCAGCATGCTGGCCACCAGCACCGCGTCGACGCGGCCTTGCACGAAGCCGTCCAGCAAATGCTGCAGCGTCCCCGCGCCGCCCGAAGCCACCACGGGCACGCGCACCGCTTCGGCCACCCGGCGGTTCAGCTCGTTGTCGTAGCCTTGTTTGGTGCCGTCGGCGTCGATGCTGCTGAGGACGATTTCGCCGGCGCCCAACGCTTCGGCCCGCCGGGCCCACTCCACCGCGTCCAGCCCCGTGGCCGTGCGGCCGCCGTGGGTGAACACTTCCCAGCCCCCGTCCGGGCGCCGCCGGCAGTCGATGGCCACGACCATGCGCTCCCGGCCGAAGGCGTCGGCGCCCTCTTTGATCAGTTCCGGCCGCGCCACCGCGGCGCTGCCCAGCGACACTTTGGCCGCGCCGGCGTCGAAGAGGCGCTGCATGTTCTCCACGCTGCCAATCCCGCCGCCCACCGTCAGCGGCGCCGCAATGACGCCGGCCACCCGGCGGACCACGTCCACGGCGGCCGCCCGGCCTTCCGCCGACGCGCTGATGTCCAGCAGCATGATCTCATCCGCGCCCTGCCGGTCGTAGGCCGCCGCCAGCTCCACGGGGTCCCCCACGTCGCGGATGCCGGCGAAGCGCACGCCCTTGACGACCCGCCCGTCCCGCACGTCCAGGCAGGCGATGACGCGCCCGGCCGGACGGGACACAGCCGCCGGACCCGGGCCGCGGCGGGCCTCGGCGGCCGCGGCCAGCGCGTCCTCCAGCCGCACCGCGCCCGTATAGACGGCCTTGCCGATAATGATGCCGGACACGCCCGGGATGCGGCTCAGCACCCGCACGTCCTCCACGCTGCTGACGCCGCCGGAGGCGATGATGCGCAGGCCCGTGCCCGTCATGCGCCCCAGGGCCTCCACGTTGGGCCCTTGCAGCATGCCGTCCCGGGCGATGTCGGTGAAAACAATTTCCCGCACGCCCCGCCGGCCCATCTCCCGGGCCAGCTCCACCGCGTCCAGCCCGGTGCCTTCCACCCAGCCCCGCACGGCCGCTTTCCCGTCCCGGGCGTCAATGCCCACCAGGATGCGCCCCGGATGCTTCCGGCACGCCTCCTCCACCAGGGCGGGGTTTTCCGCCGCGGCGGTGCCGAGAATAACCCACTGCACGCCCCGCCGCAACACTTCGTCCACGGCCGCCATGTCCCGGATGCCGCCGCCCAGCTGCACGGGAATGTCCACCGCCTGCACGATGGCCGTCACCACGTCCAGGTTGCGCGGCAGCCCCTCGAAGGCGCCGTCCAGGTCCACCACGTGCAGCCGCCGCGCGCCCGCCTCCGCAAAGGAGCGGGCCACCGCGACCGGGTCGTCGGCATACACCGTCTCCGCGTCGGCGCGGCCTTGCACAAGCCGGACGCAGCGGCCGCCTCTCAGGTCGATGGCCGGAATGACGACGCTCATGCCAGCATGCCCTTCGTCGACGGCACGCCTTTGACCCGCGGGTCAAAGGCCGCCGCGTCTTTCAGCGCCCGCGCCACGGCCTTGAAGGCGGCTTCGATGATGTGGTGCTCGTTCTTGCCCGCGAGCTGGCGCACGTGCAGCGTGACGCCCCCGGTGGTCGCGAAGGCCCGGAAAAACTCTTCCGCCAGCACCGCGTCAAACTGGCCGATGCGGCCCGCGGGCGTCAGGTCGTAGGCCAGGTAGGGCCGGCCGCTGAGATCCAGCGCCGCCAGCACCAGCGCGTCGTCCATGGGCACGTGCGCGCTGCCGAACCGCTGAATGCCGGCTTTGTCGCCCAGGGCCGCGTGCAGCGCCTGGCCCAGGCACAGCCCCGTGTCCTCCACGGTGTGGTGGCCGTCCACGTGCAGGTCGCCGTCGACCCGCACGGTCAGGTCAAACAAGCCGTGGCGGGCAAACGCCGTCAGCATGTGGTCGAAAAAGCCGATGCCGGTCTGCACGTCGGCTTCGCCTGCGCCGTCCAGCACCAGGCGCAGTTCGATGTCGGTCTCCGCGGTGCGCCGGGTGACAAAGCCCGTGCGCGGCCCCCTCGTTTCCCTGCTCGACATGGCCCTCAGTCCTTTCCGTCCAGCCGCACCCGCATGGCGCGCGCGTGCGCGGGCAGCCCCTCAATCTCCGCCAGCCGCTCCACGTCCCGGCCTTCCAGCTCGGCCGCTTCCCTCGTGTAGATGACCACGCCCGAGCGGCGGACGAAGTCGTCCACGCTCAGCTGCGACGCGAAGCGGGCCGTGCCGTTGGTGGGAAGGATATGGTTGGAGCCGGCGATGTAGTCGCCCACCACTTCGGGCGTGTAGGGCCCCACGAACACGGCGCCCGCGTGACGGATGCGCCGCAGCAGGCCCAGCGGTTCCCGCACCATGACCTCCAGATGCTCGGGCGCCAGCACGTTGGCCAGAAGCACCGCCTCTTCCATGTCGCGGCAGACGGCGATGAGGCCCCACCGCTCCAGCGACGCCCGGGCCACCGCCGGATCGGGCAGCGCCGCCAGCTGCCGCGCCAGCTCCTCCCGCACCGCCTCGGCCAGGTGTTTGTCGTCGGTCACCAGCCACGCGGCCGCCTCGGTGTCGTGCTCGGCCTGGGACAGCAAGTCCGCGGCCGCGAACTCCGGCCGCGCCGACCCGTCGGCCAGCACCAAAATTTCGCTGGGGCCGGCGATGGCGTCAATGCCCACCCGCCCGAACACCCGCTTTTTCGCCAGCTGCGTGAACACGTTGCCCGGCCCGACGATTTTGTCCACGGCCCGGATGGTCTCGGTCCCGTAGGCCAGCGCCGCCACCGCGTGGGCGCCGCCCACCCGCAGGACGGCGTCCGCGCCGGCCTCTTTGGCCGCGATGAGAATGTACGGGTTGACGCGGCCGTCGGGCCCGCCGGGCGTCACCACGACGACGTAGTCCACGCCCGCGACCCGGGCCGGCACCACGGCCATCAGCGCCGTAGACACCAGCGGGAAGCGGCCGCCCGGCACCAGGGCCGCCACCCGCTCCATGGGCACGTAGCGCTGTCCCACCACGCCGCCGCCGGGCATGGTCTCGAACCACGGCTGGCGCTTCTGCGCTTCGTGGGCCAGGCGGATGTTGTCGCGCGCCCGGCGGATGGCCGCCACGACCCGCGGGTCGGCCTCGGCGTACGCGGCCGCAAACTCTTCTTCACCGACGAAAAACCGGGCCGGCGGCAAGTCCATGCCGTCCAGCCGCCGGGCGTAGTCCGCCACCGCCGCGTCGCCGCCGCGGCGCACGTCCTCGACGATGCGCTCCACCACCTGCCAGGGCGTGAGCGGCTGGCCGAACACCGCCGCGGTGCGCTCCATCACCTGCGGGGCGACCTCCATGTCCTCCAGCGGCGGCCGCTGCACCAGCGCCACCAGCCGCTCCCACGGCATCGTGTCCGTGTGCACCAGCTTGACGTCAATCATGGCTTTCCAGTCCTCTTTCGAGTCCTTGCCGCAGCGCGGCGGTCAGCGCCGCGATGGGCTCGTACTGCAGCTTGCAGCGGACGCGGTTGGCGATGAGGCGGGCGGTGCTGACGCCCACGGACGCGATGGGCACCAGATCGTTCTCCCGCAGCGTCCGGCCCGTCTCGGTGATGTCCACCACCGCGTCGGCCAGGCCCACCAAAGGCGCCAGCTCGATGTTGCCGTGGAGCGGAATGACGTCCACCTGAATGCCTTGCTCGCGGAAATAGCGGGCGGCCACCCGGGGGTATTTGGTCGCGACGCGGCTGTTGAAACCCAGCTGCGTCACCCGCTGGATCCCCGAGCGTTTCGGCACGGCCACCACCATCTCGCACCGCCCCAGCTTCAGATCCAGCAGTTCCGCGACGTCGTGCTCCGTCTCCCACAGCACGTCCTTGCCCGCGACGCCCACGTCCGCGGCGCCGTACTCCACGAACGTCGGCACGTCCGACGCCCGGCAGATGAGAAAGCGCACCGGCCCGCCGTTGATGACCAGCCGCCGGTCCGCGGCGGCGATGCCGCTGACGTCCAGGCCCGCCCGCCGGAAGAGGGGCACCAAATCGCCCAGCAGCCTGCCCTTGGGCAGCGCGACGGTCAGCATGGGCCGCCCTCCCTCTCCTGCAGGCCGGGACCGTGAAACGTCCGCCGGGAGCCGGCCGTGAAGAAGGCGACGTTTTCGATTCCGCGCGCCCGTGCGTACTCAAGGGCTTCGTCCAGCGAGCGCTCCATGACGTCCGCCACCACCCGCAGACCGTCGGCCCGCAGCCGCGCGGCGGCTTCGATGGCCTGCGTGCGGCCCGCCGCGTCCGACGCCACGAGCCACGCCGGCGCCGGCCGGCCGTCCTCGCCGGGCGCGCTCTGTCCCTCCAGCGCCTGCATAATGCGCTCGACGCCGATGACAAAGCCCGTGGCCGGGCAGTCGACGCCGAACTTGGCGATGAGCTGGTCGTACCGGCCGCCGGTGCAGACGGGAAACCCCACGTCGGGCGAGTAGCCTTCCAGCACCATGCCGGTGTAGTAGTCCAGGTCCTTGATCATGCCGAAGTCGACCCAGACCCGGTCCTGCACGCCGTAGGCCTCCAGCGCCCGGTAAACGGCCGCCAGGTTCTCGGCCGCGGCCCGGGACCCGTCGTTGTCGGCCAAAGACAAAGCCCGCTCGATGGCTTCGCCCCGTCCCTGCAGCCGCGGCAGCTCGTTCAGCAGCCGCTGCTTGCTCTCGGGCAGGCCCGTCTCGGCCACCACCTGCGGCAAGGCCACGTAGTCCCGCTGCAAAAGGGCCCGCCGCAGCGCCCGCCGCACGTCCCGCTCCAGCTCGACCCCGGCGATGATGCCGTTGAAATAGCCCACCTGGCCGATGTCCAGGCGAAACTCACGCAGGCCCGCGGCCTCCAGCGCCGTGGCGGCCAGAGCGATGATCTCCGCGTCGGCCGCGGGGCCCGGCGCGCCCACCAGCTCCACGCCCGCCTGCCAAAACTCCCGCTGGCGCCCCGCCCGCAGTTCCTCGTGGCGGAACACGTTGGCCACATAGTGGAGCCGGACGGGCCGCGGCTCGTCCTTCAGCCGGGTGGCCACGATGCGGGCGATGGGCGTCGTCACGTCGTAGCGCAGCGCCAGCGTGTGCCCTTCCCGGTCGAAAAGCCGGTACGCCTTTTCCGCCATGTCCGGCCCGTTGCTTTGCGCCAGCGACTCCAGAAATTCGACGGTGGGGGTGATGACTTCTTCGTACCCCCACCGCTCGAACGTGGTCTTCAGGGCCGCCTCCACCGCCCGTTTGCGGGCCGCCTCGCGTGGGAGGAAATCCCGCACCCCGCTGGGCGTCATGACCCGCGTGTAGCGCGGCTGCATGCTCACGAATATCGACTCCTGTTTTCAGCCGTTTGGCCCGTGCGGCCCCTTTTAGCGTGACCGCCGCCGGGGCCGCCCGCCCAGCGCCCGCCTACTCCCACTCGATGGTCGCGGGCGGTTTCGAGCTGATGTCGTACACCACCCGGTTGACGCCGGGCACCTCGCTCATGATGCGGCGGGAGATGGCGTCCAGCACGTCGTGGGGCAGCCGGGCCCACCGGGCCTCCAGCCCGTCCGGGCTGACCACGGCCCGCACGCCCACCATGTGCCCGTACGTGCGCCGCCCTTCGGTGACGCCCACGGTGCGCGTATCCGTCAGCGCCGCGAACGCCTGGAACACGTCCCGGTCCAGCCCGGCCCGCCGCAGCTCCTCGGTGACGATGGCGTCCGCCGCCCGCACCACGTGCAGGCGTTCTTCGGTCACTTCGCCCACGACGCGCACCGCCAGCCCCGGGCCCGGGAACGGATGCCGCCACAAAATCTCCTCGGGCAGGCCCAGCACCTGGCCCAGCCGCCGCACTTCGTCTTTGAACAAGTACCGCAGCGGCTCGACCAGCTCCAGCTCCATATCCTCGGGCAAGCCGCCCACGTTGTGATGACTTTTTACCATGCCCGCGCCGTCCGCGCCGCTTTCGATGACGTCGGTATACAGCGTCCCCTGGACCAGGTAGCGGGCGTCGCCCACCCGGCGGGCCTCTTCCTCGAACACCCGGACGAACTGCTCGCCGATGATCTTGCGCTTGGCCTCGGGGTCCGTGACGCCGGCCAGCGCGTCGAGAAACCGCCGCCGGGCGTCCACCGCGACCAGCTGCATGCGGAACCGGTCCCGGAACGTGGCGATGACTTGCTCCGCCTCGCCTTTGCGCAGCAGCCCGTGGTCGACGAAAATGCAAACCAGCGCATCGCCCACGGCCCGGTGCACCAGCGCCGCGGCCACCGACGAGTCGACGCCGCCGCTGAGGCCGCAGACGACCCGCCCTTGGCCCACCCGGGCGCGGATTTCGTCCACCGCCTGTTCGACGAAGGTTTCCATGGTCCACGTGCCCGAGCAGCCGCACCGGTCGAACAAAAACCGCCGCAGCTCGTCGTCGGACACGCCGCCGGCCCCGTCGTCGCCCCGCGGCGCCGCCAGCGTCGGCACGCCGGCCGCGGACGTGGCCGCTTCCAGGGCGGCGTGGGCGGCCTGAGCGCCGCCCGCGATGACCACGCCCCGCGGCCGGCGCGCCTGCACTCGAGCGGCCGCCGAAGCCCGCGGCGCCACTTCGCAATACACGTTCATGCCCCGGACCCGGCGGGCCAGCATGCGGGCCGCAGCCGCGTCGCCGGGGCCGCCCGCGTCGACGATCAGCACCAGCTCAGAGGAAGCCAAAGCGGGCGCCTCCATTCGGTTGGAGTCGGAAGGCGGCGGCGCTGCCGTCATTGTGACACGAAACGGCGCGCCGGCGCATCCCCGAAAATGCGGTATTTATTGCGAAACACCTTCGTATACGTGCGGCTTGAGCACACCGATGTACGGCAGGTGGCGGTAGTTTTCGGCGTAGTCCAAGCCGTAGCCGACCACGAACTCATCGGGAATGTCAAAGCCGACGTAGTCGGGTTCCAGCGGCACCTGCCGCTGCGCGGGCTTGTCCAGCAGCACGCACGTCTTCAGCGACGCGGGCTGGCGGGACTTGAGGTTTTCCAGCAGGTAAGACAGCGTCAGGCCCGAGTCGACGATGTCCTCGACGATGATCACGTGCTCGCCTTCGATGGAACGGTCCAAGTCTTTCAAAATGCGCACCACGCCCGACGTGCGCATGCCGGAGCCGTAGCTGCTGATGGCCATGAAATCCAGTTTGGCGGGGATGCTCAGCTGGCGCACCAAGTCCGCCGCGAAAATGACGGCTCCTTTCAGAATGCAGATGAGAACGGGATTCAGCCCGGCGTAGTCCCGGGACAGCCGCTCGCCCAGCTCGCGCACTTTCGCTTGAATCGTTTCCGCGTCGATCAATACTTTGGCGATGTCGTCGTGCACTTCGTCGTCCGCCCCCAAAACCACACGGCGCCGCGGCGCCGTGCGCCTCCCGGGCCCGGTGTTCCAATCTCCCGCGCTTTTTCCTCATCCTAGCACAAGGGCGGGACGCCGGGCAAGGTGGCCTCC
>QGSR01000049.1 GCA_003387805.1 Bacillota bacterium
CGGGCCATGCGGCGGGAGAGGTGCCGGGCCGGGGGCAGGTGGAGGGTGGAGGCGTCGGGGCGCCGGGGGGAGGGGGGGCTGGGCGCGCGGGACTGGCCCGAGGGGCTGGAGCGCTTCGGCGTCTTCGCCGACGGGCTGCGGGAGGCGGCGCGCCGGGCGGGCAGCGCGGCGGAGACGGGCTGGCGCAGCCGCCGGCTGTACGAGCGGGCCTTCGGGCAGGAGCCGCCGCCGGACGTGCCCGTGTCCGCCGTCAGCCGCACGCCCGAGTTCTTGCGCTTTTTCGTGCACTGGGCCTTGCACGCGGCGGACCTGCGGGATTTGTACAACGCCGCTCTGGGGGACTACCGCCGGGAGCACAAGGTGCGCTCCCGGGCCAATCCGTTTCCGGATTTGCTGGAATACCCCGGACAGGGCGTGGAACTGCCGTTTTGGGGCCTGACCGGGCGGGGCGTGCGGCGCAAGCTGTACGCGCTGCCGACGCCCGACGGCGTCGTGCTGAACCACATCGAAGGCGAATACGCGCGGCTGCCCCGGGACGGCGACGCCGCGGTGGAGGCGCTTTTGGAGCGGGGCGTGCAGGTGCGGCCCCGGGCCGTGCCTTTGACGGTGTTTCACCGGCTGTTCGTCGCGGACTTGTTCGTCCACGGCACCGGCGGCGGGCGCTACGATGCGGTGACGGACCGCTTCATCGAGGCGGCCTTCGGCGTGCGGCCGCCGTTGTATGCGGTGGTGTCGGCCACGCTGCACCTGCCGCTGGGCCCAGGGCCCGTGCAGCCCGGCGCGATCTTGGAGGCCCGGCGCCGGCTGCGGGATCTGCGCTTCAACCCGCAGCGCTACGCCTGGGAGCTGGACGAGGTGAGCGAGCAGCTGGCGGCGTTGCTGCGGCGGAAGGAAGAACTCATCGATGAAATCCAGCAGGCCGACGCGGAGCTGAAGGCGGCGCGGGCGGCGCAGGCGCCGCGCGCCGGCCGGGGCGCTCCGTCCAGGAAAAGGGTTCTCACCCGCGAAATCGAAGAGGTCAATGCCGCGTTGTACGCTGCGCTGCGGCCGGTGGAAGAAGCCGCCCGGCGCCGGCTGGCGGAGCTGGAAGCCAGGGCGGAGGCGGGCGCGGCGGCCACCCGGCGCACGTATCCGTTTTTCTTGTTCGACCCCGCCGACGTGTGGGATTTGCTGTGCGTGTCGTGCGACGGCGAAGACGACGGCGGGCAGCTGACCTTGGCATTTCCGACGGGAGGTCGATGACGGGATGGCACGGGCCGATATCGGCGTTTTCGGCGGTTCGGGTTTTTACGAGTTTTTGTCGGGCGTGGAGGAAGTGTGGGTGGACACGCCTTACGGCGCGCCCAGCGACAAAGTGGCCATTGCGGAGATCGGGGGCAAGCGGGTGGCGTTTTTGCCCCGGCACGGGAAGGACCATCGGCTGCCGCCCCACAAAATCAACTACCGGGCCAACTTGTGGGCCATGAAGGAGCTGGGCGTGCAGCGCATTTTGGGCCCGTGCGCGGCCGGCAGCCTGCAGCCCCACGTCAAGCCCGGCGACTTCGTGTTTGCGGACCAGTTTGTCCACCGCACGTGGGGCCGGGAGGACACGTTTTTCGACGGTCCCAAAGTGGTCCACGTCAGCGCCGCGGATCCGTACTGCCCGCAAACCCGGCAAGTGCTGATCGAGCAGGCGGAGAAGCTGGGCCTGCCGCACCACAAGCAGGGCACCGTGGTGGTGGTGCAGGGGCCGCGGTTTTCGACCCGGGCCGAGAGCCGGGAGTTCCGCTCCCACGGCTGGGAAGTTATCAACATGACCCAGTATCCCGAGGCGTATCTCGCCCGGGAGCTGGGCATTTGCTACGCCAATATTTCGCTCATCACCGACTATGACGTGGGGCTGGAGGACGATCCCGACGTCCAGCCCGTCAGCCACCAAGAAGTGCTGAAGGTGTTCCAGGCCAACATCGAGAAGCTGCGCACCCTGCTCATTGCCGCCATCGAGGCGCTGCCGGCGGAGCGGGCGTGCAGCTGCGCGACGGCCGTGGAGGACGCGGTGGGCTGAGGACGCGGCCGGCGGGCGGCGCGGTCCGCCGCGGGCCCCGTCCGCCGAGGACGCCGCCGGTTGAGGACGCCGTTCGCCGAGGGCCCCGTCCGCCGAGGACGCCGCCCTGCGCATTTTTGTACGGTCGATTATCGCTCCCAGCAATTGCGGGGTGACGCCCATGGCTGTGGGCTTTCGCGGATGGCCGTTAACTTTCGTAGTCTCACATTCGTGCACGCGCGGCGGACAATAACAGGAAATGGGATAGTATAGCTCGAATATACGGACGACATCCGGAAGTATCGTTCCGCAGCCGCGTCGCACCGGGGGTTGTTCGCGTGACGTATTTCTCCACGCCGCCGCTGGATGAACGGTTCATCGAGCAGGTTTTCCAAAGCTCCCTGGAGGCTTTGCGGGCGACGCGCGAGCAGGTGTTCGGCATCGCGGAAGCGGCCCGCGACGAGCTGAACCGGCTCCTGCTGCTGCTGGATCAGGTGCAGGAAGAGACGAACCAATGCATCGCGCTGGTGGAGGATCTGGAGAGGAAAACCCGGGAGGCCCGCTCCAAGCTGGCTGCCATCAACCGGGATTTTGCGTCTTATACGGAAACTGAAATCCGGGAAGCGTACGCCGTGGCCGAGCGGCGCATGGTGGAGCTGGGCGCGGCCCGGGAGCGGGAGAAGGCGCTGCGGCAGCGCCGCGACGATTTGGAGCGCCAGGTGAAGCACGTGCGCCAGGTGGTGGCGAAAGCGGACCACGTGGTGTCGCAGGTGGGGATTGCCCTGGACTTTTTGTCCGGCAACGTGGACACGCTGGCCGAGCGGGTGCAGGGCATCAAGTTCCAGGCCGCCATCGCCAGCCAGGTCATTCGGGCCCAGGAGGAAGAGCGCCGGCGGGTGGCCCGGGACATCCACGACGGCCCGGCCCAGCTGCTGGCCAACATGGCGCTGCGGGTGGAGCTTTTGGAGCGCATGGCGGGCCGGGATCCGGAGCAGCTCCACCGGGAGCTGCGGGGGATGCAGGACGCCATCAAGAGCAGCCTGCGGGATCTGCGCCGCGTCATTTTCAATTTGCGGCCTATGGCCTTGGACGATTTGGGGCTTGTGCCGACGCTGCGCGGCTACTTGGACATGATGCGCGAGCAGTTCGGCCTGGAAACCGAACTGACGGTGCTGGGCCGGGAGCGGCGCCTGACGCCTACGGCGGAGATCGCCCTGTTTCGCATCGCGCAGGAGGCGGTTCACAACGCGCATCGCCACAGCCGCTGCCGACGGGTGAAGGTGCGGGTGGAATTCGGCGCCCAGGGGGTGCACTTGTCGGTCGTTGACGACGGCATCGGTTTTGATCCGAAGCGGCTGCCCGAGAAGGTGGTGGACCGCGAGCGCGGCTTCGGCCTGCTGCACATGCGCGAGCGGGCGCGCCTGCTCCAGGGCGAGTTCCGCGTCATGAGCGAGCCCGGGAAAGGGACGACCGTCTCCGTGCGCGTGCCTTGGTCCATGGCCGAGGCGGACGCCTCCGGGGAGGGCACAACGGACGACCCGCGCGCCGCCGATGGGGGGGCGGCGGCGTCCGACGGGCAAGGGGAGTTGAATGCCGATGTCGATCACGGTGCTCATCGCAGATGACCATCCGTTGCTGCGGGAAGGACTGGCGCGCATATTGGCCACCGAGCCGGGGATCGAAGTGGTCGGCGAAGCGGGCAGCGCCGACGAGGCGCTGGCGAAAGTCGAGGAGCTCCGCCCCGACGTGGTGCTGATGGACATCAGCATGCCCGGCGGCGGCCTGATGGCCACGCGGGAGATCAGCCAAAGGTTTCCGGACACGGGCGTCATCATCTTGACCATTCACGACGACGAGCAGTACTTGTACGAGCTGGTGCGGGCCGGCGCCAAAGGGTATTTGGTAAAAGACTCCGAGCCCCGGCGGGTGGTGGAGGCCATCCGGCACGTGCACGCGGGCGGTTCCTACCTGCCGCCGGACTTGATGGACAAGGTGCTGGGCGAGTTCCGCCGTCTGCAGGAAGGCGGCGGGACGGCGCCGGAGCGGCCCCGCACCGGGGCCGAGGCGCTGACGGCCCGGGAGCTGGAGATTTTGCAGCTCATCGTGGAAGGCCGCAGCAACGCCCAGATTGCCGCGGCCCTCTACATCAGCGAGAAGACGGTGAAAAACCACATTACCAACATTCTGCGCAAGCTGGATCTGCACGACCGGACCCAGGCCGCGGTGTTCGCCTTGCGGCACGGCCTGGCCAAACTGGATGACGGGCCGGACGGCGGGCCGTAGGCGGCGCTAGGCCGCGTCCACGGCGGCGGCCGCCCGCTCCCGCAATCCCAGGGCCTGCCAGTACAGGCCGAAGGTGCCGGCGAAAAACGCGCCGTAAAGGACCAGGTAGCCGGCGGCCACCATCCAGCCGTAGTGCAGCACCGACTGCAGCGCCAGCGTGCTCAAGGCCCGCATGGCGAAGGTGGAGTGCACCAGTCCTACCACGAAGGGCACGGCGAAGACCACCAGCGCCTGGGCGCGTGCCAGCCGCTGCAGTTCGCCCGGGGTCAGCCCCAGCTGCCGCAGGCGGGTGTAGTAGCGGCGGTCTTCGTCGATTTCCGTGAACAGCCGGAAGTAGAGCAGGCTGCACGTGGCCGCGAAGAACACCAGCGAGATGAACAAGCCGATGAACAGCGCCAGGCCGAACTGGGCGATGCTGGCCCGGTGCATTTCGTACGTGGAGGACATCCGGACGGGCCCGGTGTCGCCGTAGCGCTCCCGCAGCCGGCCCAGCGCCTCGGCCATGCCGGCGGCCCCCCAGCCTTCGCCCGTCCAAGCCACGACGGTGCGGAAAGATGCATCGGCGTGGCTCTCCACCCACTGTTCGAAGCGGGCGTCGCTGACCACCAGCACGTCCTCCAGACCGTTCAGCAGGGGGCCGGCTTCGTCGGTCCACATGGTCAGCGTGTACTCGGCGCCGCCGATGGTGACCCGGCGCGGCTCGGCGCCCGGAAAGCGCGGCTCGCCGGTCGTCGCGACGGGCCGCACCCGAATGGCCTCGTCGTCGCCCGCCAGGGGCAGGGGCCGGCCGGCGGGACGATACAGCGTCGTGTAGAGCGAGTAGGGCGCGACGGTGACCGGGACCGTCGCCGCGGCCGCGGCCGGCGCCGTGGCCGTGTAGTTTTCCACCGCCGCCTTGGGCAGACGCATCTCCACCGGGCGCAGGCCGCTGACGCCGTGCTCGGCCAGGGTCCGCTCCACGAAGGCCACGTGGGGCGCCGCGGGCTCGCCTTCGGGCACGTTCAGCTGAATGGCCTGGGGCGCATTGTTGACCACGGCCTCCTCCGTCAGCATGTAGAAGGAGAGCATGGTGCCCATGGCCGATAAAATGACCGCGATCATGATGGCGGCGCCGGAGAGCACCCGGTAGTTTTCCTGCAGCTTGAACATGAGCCGGCCCACGGTGAGAAACGGCCCGGGCCGCTCATACAGGCGCCGCGCCCGCCGCAGCCCCTGCAGCAGCGCCACCGACGCCTCCCGCAGCACGAAGTAGGTGCCGATGGACACCATGGTCGTCACGTTGACCACGCCCAGCATGATGGTGTTGGGATTCGGGCTGCTGGCCCAGGCGTAGCCGCCCAGCACCAGCGCGGTGCCCAGCAGCGCTTTCGTCTTGGAAAACTTGGGCCGCTCCTGCGGCTTGCGGCCCGCCCGGATGAGCTCGATGACGGTGCGGCCCAACACGCCCCGCAGAGACAGCAGCGAGACGAACACGAACATGCCGCCGAAGACGCCCAGCGTCTGCCGCCACACGGGCCAGGCCAGGTAGACGGGCAGCTGGCGGGGCAGCTGCAGCAGCGCGCTGATGGCCATAAAGAACAGTTTCAGAAACAGCACGCCCAGCCCAAGGCCGGCGGCCACCGCCGTCACCGCGATGATGACGTTTTCCCACAGCAGCATGCGGACCAGCTGCCGGCGGGTGAGCCCCAGCAGCGACAGCAGCCCGAACTCCTTCATGCGGGAGCGGATGAAGGCCGAGCCCGAGTACAGCAGAAACAGCAGCGTAAAGATGGCGATGACCACCGCCGACGCCTGCAGGGCCGGCGCCAGGTAGCTCGCGCCGGCGAACCCGCTGCGCAGGTCGGGATGCAGGGCCGCGGCGGTGTACAGGAAATAGATCATCACGCTGAACGCGGCGCTGCCCAGGTAGGCCAGGTAGCGGCCCCGGTTTTGCCACACGTTTTTCGCCGCCAGCCGGCGCAGGTTCATCGCCCCCACCTCGCCGTCGCGGGGTGGGTTTCCCGGCCCTCCGGGGGAGGGTTTTCGTTTTCCCCGTTGCCGCCGCCGATGACGGCCAAAACGTCCAGGATTTGCTGGAAAAACACCTGGCGGCTGTGGCCGCGGTGGATTTCGTTGTAGAGACGGCCGTCGCGGATGAAGAGAATGCGCCGGCAGTAGCTGGCGGCGAACGGGTCGTGGGTGACCATCGCGATGGTGACGCGGCCCACTTCGTTCAGCACCGAAAAGGTTTCCATCAGCTCCCGGGCGGATTTGGAGTCCAGGTTGCCCGTGGGCTCGTCGGCCAGCAAAATGGCCGGCTCGTGAATGATGGCCCGGGCCGCGGCGGCCCGCTGCTGCTGCCCGCCGGACACCTCGTACGGGTATTTGTGCAAAATGTTGTCGATGCCCAGCCGCCGGCTGACGTCGTTCAGCCGCTCGCGGATGACGCGGCCCGGCTTGCGGTCCAGCACCAGCGGCAAAATGATGTTTTCGCCCAGCGTCAGCGTGTCCAGCAAGTTGTAGTCCTGGAACACGAAGCCGAGGCGCTGGCGGCGGAAGCGGGCCAGCTTGTCCCCTTTGAGCTTGGCGGTGTCCACGCCCTCGATGCGCACGGTGCCCGACGTGGGCGTGTCGATGGTGGCCAGCAGGTTCAGCAGCGTCGTTTTGCCGCTGCCCGAAGGTCCCATGACGCCCACGAACTCGCCCTTTTCGACGGTGAAGGAGAAGTCGTGCAGGGCGCGGGTGGCCGGCTGGCCCCGGCCGCCGTACACTTTGCTCAAGTTGATGGCCTCGAGTACGACCATGGCGATTGCCTCCCTGACTGTTTCGGCGGCGTGTCGCCCGGCGCAGCCGGCGCCGCCTTGGTGCCACCTCCAGTGTAGGGCAGCGCCAAGGCGGCGAGCCATCGAATCACCTTACAAAACAGGCCGGAAACCTTACAAACGCGTCATCTTCACGAAAGATCATCCGCCCGCGTCACCGTCGGGGCGCCGCCGCCCGCTCGCGTCACGGTCGGGCCGTGCGTTGCCGCCGCCCGCTCGCGTCACCGCCAGGCCGTGCGCCGCACTCGGCGCGCCGGCGGGCCATCCGGAGCCGCCCCTCTGCGGCCGTCACTCGGGGGCGGCCACGGCGTCGCGCACGCCGGCGAAGATGGACGTGTCGTCGTCGAAGCGGATGCGGACGGTGGTGCCGGCCCCGGGCGCCGAGCGGATGGTCAGCTGGTGGCCCAGGCGCCGGCACGCCTCGCGGGCCAGGTACAGGCCCAGCCCGGTGGAGGCCGCATGGCTGCGCCCCGCCGAGCCGGTGAAGAACGGGTCGAAGACCCGGCCCAGGTCCTCGGGCGGAATGCCGATGCCGTTGTCCTCGATCTCCAGCACGGCGCGGCCGTTTTCCCGGGCGAAGCGAACGACGACCTGGCCGGTGCGGCGGTCCTGCTCGGCGCGGGCTGGCCGCCCTTTCCCATGGTTGTGCTCGTCCCCGGCGTGCCGTTCAACGTCCGCGGCCCGGGCTGCGGGCGCCGCGTACTTCACAGCGTTGCTGATAATTTGCTCCAGCACGAGCCGCAGCCACTTGGCGTCGCTGTAGACGGTCAGCTCTGCGGCCGTCGCTGCCGTTCCCGCAGCGGTCACCGTTGCCGTCCCCGCTGCCGGGCCGGCCGGCTCGATCTTCGGGTACACCTCGTGGGTGATGAACGCGCGGCGGTAGTCGTTGATCACCTGCCGGACCAGGTCCGGCAGATTTACGGGTTCCAGCCTGAAATCGGATGCGAACTGGTCGAGACGAACGGCATTCAGCAGCCCCTGCAGCGCCCGCTTGATGCGCTCGTTTTCCTCGGCGATGCTTTGCAGCAGTCTGGTCAAGGTGTCGCGGTACGCGGCAGCGTCTTTCGGGGCATCGTCGGCCTGCGGCGCGGCGACGGCAGCATCGGCGCCGGCGGAGGGGACTGCATCATCCGAGGACGAGGCATCCTGGGCCGAGGACCCGGCCATGTCGCGCCGGAAGGTTTGCAGCTCCAAGTCGATGACGGCAACGGGCGTTTTCATGTGATGGGCCCATTGGCTCAGGAAGTGCAGCCGCTGCCGGCTGCGAAGCTGCTCTTCGGCCAGCAAGGTGCGCAGGCGGCCGTACAGCGCCGCCCAGGCGCCGGCGAACGCCTGCTGTTCGAGAGTCAGCGGCGTTTCCAGGATGCTCATGTCGTCCAGCGAGGCAACGGTCGGCGCGGCTTCTCGGGCGGCGGAGGTGCCGGGGGCCACCGGGCCGCGGGCATGCGTCCAAGTGTTGCCGACAAGGGCGCCGTCGGCGGCGTCGCTCCGGGCGCCGGGGCCGGTTTGGCCCAGGTGCTCGATGTCGGACAGCCGGCGGAAAAACGACGCCTGCCGGCGCCACTCGTAGGCCAGGAAGGCGGCCAGAATGACGACGCCCAGCAGCAGGATGTAGGCCACGTTGGCGAACTGCAGCGACGCGCCTTGCAGCCACAGGTCCAGCTGGATGACGGCCACGGCCAGCAGCCCGAAGGCGGCGTACGCGGCCACGTAGGGCCGTCGGTCCCGGAGGAAGTTTCGAAAGGTGTACTCGGACATGGGCATCACCTGCACTCGGTTCGGTGGACGCACCGGTTCGGGCCGCGGCCCGTCGTCAGCCGGCCGCGGGCCGTCACACGGTCGCCGACGGGTCGCCGGGCGTGGGCCGTGACGTGGCCGCCGACTAGTTGTCGGCCGCCGGCCGGACCGATGCCCGCTACAGATGGAGCCGATACCCTTGGCCCCGCTTTGTTTCGATGACGTCGGGCAGGCCCAGCTCGGCCAGCCGGCGCCGCACCCGGGCCACGTTGACGGAGAGCGTGTTGTCGTCGACAAATTCCACGTCGTCCCAAAGGGCCTCCAGCAGCTCGGCGCGGCTGACGATGCGGCCTGCCCGCTGCGCGAGGCATTCGAGCAGGCGGAATTCCCGGGGCGTCAGCTCGATGAGGCGGTCGTTCCAGCTCACTTCGTTGGCGGCCCGGTTCAGCACCAGCCCTTTGACGTGCAGCAGCGCGTCGTCCCGCTGCAGGGCGTATTCGCCGTAGGCCCGGCGCAGGCTGCTGCGCACTTTCGCCAGCACCAGCTCCAGGTTGAACGGTTTCGTGATGTAGTCATCGCCGCCGTGCTCGAGAGCGCGCACTTGGTCCAAGTCGTCGGCGCGGGCGGATATAAAAATGATAGGAACTTTCGACACGGTGCGCAGCTGACGGCACCAGTAAAAGCCGTCGCAACGGGGCAGGTTGATGTCCAGCAGCACCAGGTGCGGACGGTGTTCGAGGAACACGTCTTTGACGTTGACGTCGCCCCGGGCCTCTACGACCTCGAAGTCGTAGCGGCGCAACTCGCCGGCCAGGATGGCGGCGATTTTCGCATCATCTTCGACGATGAGAATCCGGTATCGCACCCGGCCGTCGGGCGGTCCCGCAGGCTCGGGCCCTCCGGGAAGCTCGGCTTGCGCAGATGGTTGCGACGGCCATGGAGGCTGCACCGGACGTTGCGGCGTGTCGGGCGCGGCCGGCGCCCGGTGCGCAGGGCGGTTGCAGTGTCGTGCGTCCATCGTTGTTGACCCCCGGCTGCGGTTTCCTTTCGTTCCTTATTGTAGCATTCGGCGCAGGGATCGGCGCGCCCGTCGGCGCGGCGTTCCGCAGAGCATTCCTCGCAGCGGGCGGCCCGGCGTGCGGCGTGACGAGGCTGCCCCGGCCCTCGACGGACCGGCTTCGGGACCGGATTCGGGAACGGAATCGGGAACGGA
>QGSR01000050.1 GCA_003387805.1 Bacillota bacterium
CGCTCCCGGCGGCTGGCCGCCGCCGCGGACATGGCCGCGCACCTGACGCCGCCGGACCGGACCGACCCGGGTCCGGTCCGGGACTGAGGAGGGCGCAGCCGGTGAACGAGCTGGCGGCCCGCCTGCGGCGGGAAGTGCGCGGGCAAATCCTCTTGAATGAGCCGTTGAGCCCTTATACCAGCTGGCGGCTGGGCGGCCCCGCGGACGTGCTGGTGCTGCCCGCGTCGCTGGACGACGTCGCGGCCGTGCAGGAGCTGGCGCGGGAGAGGGGCGTGCCCGTGACGGTGCTGGGCGGCGGCAGCAACGTCCTTATCGCCGATTCCGGCCTGCGGGGCGTCGTGGTGCGCATCGGGCGCCCGCTGAGCGCCGTGCGCATCACCGACGACGTCGTCGAGGCCGAGTGCGGCGCGCCCTTTCCGCGGATCGGCCGGCTGACGGTGCAGCGCGGCCTGACGGGCCTGGAGTTTGCCGGCGGGGTGCCGGGCACCTTAGGCGGCGCCCTCGCGATGAACGCGGGCGCGCACGACCAGTCGACGGCCGCGGTGGTCCTCGAAGTGACGGCCGTGGACGCCCGGGGCCGGGTGGTCAGGTTGTCCCGGGAGGACATGGATTTCTCCTACCGCTCCAGCCGGCTCCAGAAGGAGCCCGGCCTCGTCGCCGTCAAGGCGAAGCTGCGCCTTAGGGAGGCTTCCCCCGCGGAAGTGCGCGAGCGCATGCGGGCCTTCATGGAGCGAAGGCGGCGGACTCAGCCCGTGGGCACGAAAAACGCCGGCAGCGTGTTCAAGAACCCGCCCGGCGACTTTGCGGGGCGGCTGGTGGAGGCCGCGGGCTGCAAAGGCATGGCGGTAGGCGACGCGATGGTTTCTCCCATGCACGCCAACTTCATCATCAACCGGGGCGCGGCCACCGCCGACGACGTGCGGCGGCTCATCGAAAAGGTGCAGACGGCGGTGTTCGAGCGGTTCGGCGTGGAGCTCGCGCCGGAAGTGCGCATGCTCGGCTTCGCCTGAATAGAGGTGTTGACATGCAGGGGATGTGGATTCGGGGCGGGCGGCCGCTCCGGGGCGTGTGGCGGGTTTCCGGGGCGAAGAACGCGGCGCTGAAAATGATGGCCGCGGCGCTGATGGCCACGGAAAAGTGCGTCATCACCGACGTGCCCGCCATCAACGACGTGCGGACGATGATGGGCGTCATGCGGCATTTGGGTGCGGACGTGCAGCTGCATCCCAACGGCCGCCTGGACATCGTCCCGCCCGCCGTGGACGCCTGGGAGGCGCCGGAGCATCTGGTGCGGCAAATGCGGGCGTCGGTCCTGGTCATGGGCCCGGTGCTGGCCAAGACCGGCCGCGTGCGCATCGCGCTGCCCGGCGGCTGCGCCATCGGCCCGCGGCCCATTGACCTGCACCTGCGGGGCCTGCGTCTGATGGGCGCCCGCATCGTCGAGGAGCGAGGCTTCGTGGAGGCCCACGCGGCGCGGCTGCGGGGCGCGGAGATTCAGCTGGACTTTCCCAGCGTCGGGGCCACTGAAAACCTGATGATGGCCGCCACGCTGGCCACAGGCACCACCGTCATCCGCAACGCCGCCCGGGAGCCCGAAATCATCGACCTGCAGACGTTTTTGAACAGTATGGGCGCGAAAGTGGTGGGCGCCGGGACGGACACCATCCGCGTCGTCGGCGTGGAGGGGCTGCGGGGGGCGCGGCACGCGGTCATGCCCGACCGCATCGAGGCCGGCACGGCCATGGTGGCCGCGGCCGTCACCGGCGGGGACATTGTGGTGCAAAACGTCATTCCCGAGCATCTGGAAGCGGTGACGGCCAAGCTGCGGGAGGCGGGCGTGGAGGTGGCGCCGGCCGGGCCCGGCGGGCTGCGGGTGCGGGGATCGGGCCGGCCGCGGTCCTTTTACGTGCGCACGCAGCCCCACCCGGGCTTTCCGACCGACATGCAGCCGCAGTTCATGGCGCTCGCGTCGGTGGCCGAAGGTTCCAGCATCATCAAGGAAACGGTGTACACCAGCCGCATGAAGCACGCGGACGAACTGCGGCGCATGGGCGCCGACATCGTGGTGGACGGGTCCGTCGCGGTGGTGCGGGGCGTGGAGCGGCTGACGGGCGCGGTGGTGGAGGCGCCCGACTTGCGGGCCGGCGCCGCGCTGGTGCCGGCGGGCCGGGCTGGCGACGGCGAACCCGTTGTCGAGGGGCCGGAGCGCTCCGACCGGGGCTACGAGCTCTTCGAGGAGAAGCTGCAGGCCGTCGGAGCGGAAGTGCGCCGCATGGCCGAGGACACGCCGGTGGCGGGCGGGCGCCCGCTGGTCAGCGTCTGATGAACGCCCGCGCCCACGCACCCCGGTCGGCGGAAGAGCCCCGTGTCATCCTGGCGCTGCTGGGCCTGCTGGCGGCGGCGGGCTTGTACGCGTTTTTGCAGTCGCCGTTTTTCGCGCTGGCCGACGTCCGGGTCGAAGGCTGGCGCACGGTGCCGCCCGAAGAGGTGGTGGCGCTGAGCGGCGTCCGCTACGGGGACAACCTCCTGCGGGTGGACATGCCCAAGGCCGCCGCGGCGGTGGAGCGCCATCCCCGCATCGAGCGGGCCGCGGTGCGGCGCAGCCTGCCGGGCACCCTGGTCATCGGCGTGGTGGAGTACGAGCCGTTGCTGCTGGCGGTGTCCGACGAGGACGCGGCCGCGCTGGCCTACGACGGCACGCGCATTCCGGTCACGGAGGAGGAAGCCGCGCGCCTTCCGGTGTTTTACGGCGAGCCCGATGCGGTGCCGCCGGAGCTCTTGCGCGTCGCCGGGCTGCTGCCGCCGGACATTCATCGGCGCGTCCTGGTGATGGAGGCCGAGGGCGGCCTGGTGCTGCGAACCCGCACGGGGGAGACGGTGCTGCTGGGCGACGGGGAGAACCTGTCCCGCAAGCTGGGCATCGCCGTGGACCTGCTGCGCCAGGACCGCTATGCCGTCATCGACGTCCGTTTTCCCGCCTCTCCCGCCGTGCGCCCGGCGCAATAAAAACCGCCGGCCGCGCGCCGAGACTGCAAGGGATCTCCCTTGATCTGTGGAATAAAGCAGGAACCGGAAGTCGGCGTCGCGTTCGTCGCACGGTACCGCCCTGCTTAGGAGGCTTGAGTCCATGTTCGAGTTTGACGAAGTGCAAAGCCAGTTCGCCCGCATCAAGGTGGTCGGGGTAGGCGGCGGTGGTCAGAACGCGATCAATCGCATGATCGACGCCGGCCTGCAAGGGGTGGAGTTTGCGGCCCTGAACACGGACGCGCAGGCGCTCATGATGTCCAACGCGTCGGTGAAGCTGCGCATCGGCGAAAAGCTGACCCGCGGGCTGGGCGCCGGGTCCAATCCCGAGATCGGCCAGAAGGCCGCCGAAGAGAGCCGCGAAGAGATCCGGGCCTTGCTGGAAGGCGCGGACATGGTGTTCGTCACCGCGGGCATGGGCGGCGGCACGGGCACCGGCGGCGCGCCCATCGTCGCGGAGGTGGCCCGGGAAGTCAACGCGCTGACCGTCGGCGTCGTGACCAAGCCCTTCACTTTCGAGGGCCGCCGTCGCCAGCAGCAGGCCGAACAGGGCATCGAACGCCTGCGGGAGAAAGTGGACACGCTCATCGTCATTCCCAACGACCGGCTGCTGCAGGTGGCGGAAAAGCGGACGTCCATTCTGGACGCGTTCAAGCTGGCCGACGACGTGCTGCGCCAGGGCGTGCAAGGCATCTCGGACCTGATCACGGTTCCCGGCCTCATCAACCTCGACTTCGCCGACGTGCGCACCATCATGGACAACGCGGGCTCGGCGCTGATGGGCATCGGTGTCGCCTCGGGAGAGGACCGGGCGGTGAAAGCCGCCAAAGCCGCCGTGTCCAGCCCCTTGCTGGAGGCGTCCATCGAGGGCGCCAGGGGCATTTTGCTCAACATCACCGGCAGCTCCAACCTCGGGCTGTTCGAGGTCAACGACGCGGCCGAGATCATCGCCGAGGCGGCCGACCCCGAAGCCAACATCATTTTCGGCGCCGTCATCGACGAAACGCTGCGGGACGAAGTGCGGGTCACGGTCATCGCCACGGGCTTCGACGGCGCGGGCAGCCGGCGCCGCACGGGGCTGCGGGAGCTGGAGATTCCGACCTTCAACAACGACGATCTGGATATTCCGGCCTTTCTGCGCCGCCGCTCGTCGTGACGCGGCGGCGCACGGCCCTTTAGGCGCCTTCCATCCGCTGCATCTCGACCCGCAGCTTTTGCAGAATGCGCTTCTCGAGCCGGGAAATGTACGACTGAGAAATGCCCAGCAGGTCCGCCACTTCCTTCTGCGTCCTGGCGCGCCCGCCGTTGTGCAGGCCGAAGCGCAGCCTCACGATGCGGCGTTCCCTTTGCGTCAGTCGATCCAGCGCCATGCCCAGCAGGTCTTTGTCCACTTCCTCCTCCAGCCGCCGCAGGACGTCGCTCTCGACGCCGATGACGTCGGAGAGCAGCAGCTCGTTGCCGTCCCAGTCCGTGTTCAGCGGCTCGTCGAAGGACACCTCCGCCCGCGTTTTCGCGTTGCGCCGCAGGAACATCAGGATCTCGTTTTCGATGCAGCGCGAGGCGTACGTGGCCAGCTTGATATTCTTTCCCGGATCGAACGTATTAACCGCCTTGATGAGTCCGATGGTGCCGATGGAAACCAGATCCTCCACCGAAATGCCCGTGTTCTCGAACTTGCGGGCGATGTAGACGACCAGCCGCAGGTTGCGCTCGATGAGCGGCGTGCGGGCCGAGCCGTCGCCGCGGCGCAGCCGGTCCATCAGCGCCGCTTCCTCCTCGCCGGTCAGCGGCGGCGGGAGCACCTCGGTGCTGCCGATGTACAGCACCGCCGGCGGCGGCATGATCCGGCGGGCCAGGCCCAGGGCCCACCAGCGCAGCAGCCAGCGTCGCTTAATAGTGCGAAGGGGCGTCACCGGTTCGCGGCCTCCTTGAGAAGTATTGGGCCGCCGGCTCCTCCCGGGCGTCCCCGGCCAGGACAGTCCGCAGCAAGTCGGGATGGACGAGGGCCCGGTACGAGCCGTCGGGATCCAGCGGCCCTTTGCAGACGGCCAGGATGCAGTCGCCCGCGGGCGTCGGGCGGCCCTCCCAGACCAGCCGCACCGCGTCGGGGCGAAAGCCGATCAACAGCCCGTGCCGGCGCCCGATGGATGAAAACGGGATGACGCGAAAGCGGGCCGACCAGCGCTCGGAGGCCAGGAGCCGCTCCACCGCGCTCAAGTCGCCGCTCTCCATCCGTTCCACGGCGGGACGCACGTCGCCGGGCAGCAAGTCCGCCAGCGTTTCCTGTTCCACCACCACCACGGGCCGGCCCGTCAGCGGATCGCGCAGCCGGTTGCCCGTGTCCACCAATGCCATCATCCGGCGGCAGCGGCCGCCGAGCTCGATCTCCAGCGGCAGCTGGTACAGCTGCTGCCAAATGCGCCGCTGCAGCACGCCCCAGCCCAGCTCGGCCACGGCCAAAATCGCGCCGCCCGCCGCGAGGAAGCCCGCCACCGAATCGGGCGCGCCGCCGCTGCCGAACAGAAAGGAGGCGGCCGTGCCCGCGCCCGCGGCGACGAAGCCGATGCCGTAAAAGTGTGCCCCGATGGCCAGCAGCCGGCGGACGGGGCGGGCTCCGAAGGCGACGACTAGCATCGCGGCCGAAACGAGGAACACGACGGGCACCAGGCGCAGATGGCCGTAGCCGGGCAAGACGCCCGCACCGGCCAGCGTGTGCGCCACGAAATAGCCCGCGCCCAGCAGCGCCGCGGCCGCCAGACGGCCCGCTGACGCGGGCGCGCGGGCCACTTCCGCGGTGGCCCAGAGCAGCATGTAGTCAAAGATCAGCGCGGCGACGGCCTGGAGCATCAGCGCATCCATCCAGATGACGGTTCCGGCGCCGCCGCCCATGGGCATCGCCTCCTTTCACGCGCGGCTCGGACGGTTCGTCCGTGGCACAATCTTATTACCCCGTCCGGGGAGCGATTCCTGCGTCCGTTGTACACAGACTTCGGAATAGTCTGGACAAACCTGCGGCAATACTGATGACAGCAGGCTGAAGCGACGAGGGGGCCCCGGGCGGATGAACAAGGTGGAAATTTGCGGCGTCAACACGTCCAAGCTGCCGGTGCTCAGCAACCCGTACATGCGGGAGCTGCTGAAACGCGTGCGGCAAGGCGACAAGGACGCGCGCGCCGAGCTCATCCAAGGCAATCTGCGCCTGGTTCTCAGCGTCATTCAGCGGTTCAACAACCGCGGCGAAAACGTGGACGACCTGTTTCAGGTGGGCTGCATCGGCTTGATGAAAGCCATCGACAACTTTGACCTCAGCCAGAACGTAAAGTTTTCCACGTACGCCGTGCCCATGATCATCGGGGAAATCCGCCGCTACCTGCGGGACAACAACCCGATTCGGGTCAGCCGCAGCCTGCGCGACATCGCGTACAAGGCGCTGCAAGTGCGGGACAGCCTGGTCAGCCGCTACAACAGGGAGCCGACGCTGACACAGATCGCCGAGGAGATGGGGCTGCCGAGAGAGGAAGTCGTGTACGCGCTGGACGCGATTCAGGAGCCCATTTCGCTCTTCGAGCCCATCTACCACGACGGCGGCGACCCCATTTTCGTCATGGACCAAATCAGCGACGAGCGGTCCGAGGACTCCCGGTGGATCGACGGCATTTCCATCCGGGAAGCCATGTCCCGCCTGGGCGAGCGGGAACGGCTCATCCTGACCAAGCGGTTTTTCCACGGCCGCACGCAGATGGAGGTGGCCGACGAGATCGGCATTTCCCAGGCGCAAGTGTCCAGGCTGGAGAAAGCGGCGCTGAAACACCTGCGGCGCTACATGTCCGGCTGACCCGCGCCGTACGCCGCCCGCAGCGTTCCGGCCCGGCGGCGGACACTGCACGGGAGAGGGGGTAGACCAACGGTGTCACAGGCGACGCGTGATCACTTCCGCGTGCCGGCCGCGGGCCGGATTTTCGCGGCTCTCATCATTGCTCTAACGGTTCTCGCCGCGCTGGCGGCGTGGCGGGTCCTCGGGCCGGCCGCGACCGAGGCGTACGACGCGGCGCTGCCGGTGATGCGGCTGCACGTGGTGCCCCACGACAACACGCCCGAGTCGCAGACGCTGAAGCTGCACGTCCGCGACCGGGTTCTGCAGGCGGTCTACGAGCTGACCCGCGGCCTGGACGCGGAGGAGGCGGCGGCGCGCCTCGCCGCGGAAGCCGAGACTCTGCGGGCGGCCGCCGAGGACGAGGTGCGGCGGCGGGGCGCCGCGCATCCGGTGCGCATCGTGCCGGAAGCCGGCGCCGACGGCCGGCCGGCGGCGCTGCGGGTCGTCATCGGCGCGGGAGCGGGGAACAACTGGTTCTGCGTGCTGGTGCCGCCGCTTTGCTTCTCGGACCTGGACGCGGTGGAAAAGCGGCCCGTGGACCCGGAGCGGCCCGCGGGCGTGCGGTTCGCGTGGCGCTGGCTGGACGGCTGGCTGAGCCGGCTGTCACGGTCCGGGGAAGGCGTCGGGCAGGTGCACGAGGATGACGTCGACGCCGATCTTGCGCACGCGGCCCCACGGGACGGCCACGTCCGGGCGGCGCCCGAATAAGGAGAACAGCCGCCGGCCGCCGTCGCCCGGCAGCAGCAGCGCGTGGATCGCGCCCGTGTCCGCGTCCACGTCCAAATCGTAGACGTAGCCCAGCTTGCGGCCGTCCACCAGGTTGACCACGTCCAGGAGCCGCAGCTCGGACGCCCGCACCAGCACCGCGCTCCCTCCCCGGAACTATCGTATTCACGCCTGCCGCCGCCGGTCCCACGCTTCTTCCCGCATACTCATGTATAATGTCGGCAGGAGGGATCGGTTATGCGGTGTCCGTTCTGCCGGCACGACGAAACGAAAGTCCTCGACTCGCGCGCGACCGAAGAAGGCGCGTCCATCCGGCGCCGGCGCCTATGCGAAAACTGCGGCCGACGCTTTACGACCTACGAGCGCTGGGAGGAAACGCCGCTGTTGGTCGTGAAGAAGGACGGGCGGCGCGAGCCTTTCCAGCGGCAAAAGATCCTGGCCGGCCTGGTCACCGCGTGCGAAAAGCGGCCCGTCCCTCTGCGCGTCCTGGAAGAAATCGTGGACGACATCGAGCGCACCCTCCGCCAGGAAGGCGAATCGGAAGTCACCAGCCGTGCCATCGGCGAAGCCGTCATGGAGCGCCTCCGCGAGGTGGACGAAGTCGCGTACGTGCGGTTCGCCTCGGTGTACCGGGAATTTCGCGACATCACCGCCCTGCTCGGCGAAGTGGAGAAGCTGGTCAAAAGGGAGTGACCCCCGTGTTCGTGCGGCGTGACCGGGCCGGCATCGGCCTGTGGCAGGAGGAACGCTGGGCCGCGTGGGACGTGCTCCACGCCTTCTCCGATCGGTACGGCGGCGTCAGCCCGGCGCCGTTTTCCTCGCTGAACGTAGGGCTGCACGTGGGCGACGACGCGGCGGCGGTGCGGGAAAACCGGCGGCGCCTGTGCCGGGCCCTGGGAGTGGCCCCTGAGGCGCTGGTGGCCGGCGAGCAGGTGCACGGCACCCGCGTGGCGGTCGTGGGCGCCGAGGACCGGGGGCGGGGCGCGTTCGAGCTGCGCGACGCCGTCCCGGGCGCCGACGCCCTGGTCACCGATACGCCCGGCGTCATCCTGTTCGCCTTGTTCGCCGACTGCGTGCCCGTCTACCTCTACGACCCGAAACGCCGGGCCGTGGGGCTGGCCCACGCGGGCTGGAAGGGGACGGCCGGGGGCATCGCGCGCCGCACCGCCGAGAAGATGTCCGAGGCGTTCGGCAGCCGCCCGGAAGACCTCCACGCGGCCATCGGGCCGTCCATCGGCCCGTGCTGCTACGAGGTGGGCGAGGAAGTGGCGCGGGCGCTGGCCGGCGCGGGGCCCGGCATCGTCGTCGAGGACGCCCAAAGGCTGCGGGCGGACTTGTGGGCCGCCAACGCGGCGCAGCTGGCGGAAGCCGGCGTCCCGCGGGACAACATCGCCGTCGCGGGCCTGTGCACCCGGTGCCTGCGCGACACGTTTTTCTCTCATCGCGGCCACGGCGGACGCACGGGACGCATGGCCGCCGCCATCGGCCTGTAGCGGCCTTGCGACGCCTTGTTGACGGGTTTTCGGGCAGGAGTTGCCGCTCCGGACACGAACTGTAACGGGCGGGAGGTGCGTGCCCGTGGCGCGCGGCCGGCAAATCGCGGCCATTTTGATGACAGCCTTCGGGCTTTTTAGTTTCTTCAGCCTGTTTTTCGACGCGACGGGGCAGATCGGCGCGCTGACGGCGGACTACCTGCGCCGGGCGGCCGGCTGGGTGGCCGCCGGCCCGGCGCTGATCGTGGTCTGGCTGGGCGTCCGCCTCTACCGTGGCCTGTGGGACGCGGCGGTGCTCCGGCGGCTTCTGGGCTTCACCCTGGTGCTTCTGGCAGCCTCCATCGGTCTTCATTTGTATTATCGTTTCGCCACCGACTGGCCGGCGGCGTGGAGCCCGCGGGAGGAGGCGGCGGCGGCCGGCGACGCGGCCGGCGGCATGGTGGGCGGCCTGTTGGCCGGCGCCTTCATGCGCCTGCTGGGCCCGCTGGGCACGGGACTCGCCGGCGCCGCGGCGGTGGCGGTGGCCGGCATGCTGCTGGTGGACCAGCCGGTGCGGGACGCCTGGGCGCGCCTGACGTCCAAAGCCGCGGCCGCGGGCGACAACGCCCGGGAGGCGCGCGCAAAGCTTTCACGACGCCGGCGCACGCGGGACGAGTCCGCCGCGCCCGCGGCCGACGCTGCGGAACCGGCGGCCGAGGACGGACCCGGGTGGGAGCCGGCGCTCCCAAAAGAGGACCGGCCCCCGGCCGCGAACGGTGAGACGGCGGGCCGGGAGGCCTCCGGCGGGCGCAGCCGGCGCCGGCCCGCGCGCACGGGCGGCTCGTACACGATGCCGTCCACCGCGCCGCCGCCTCGGCCGCGGGCCGCGCCCCGAACCCGGCCCGCAGGAGACGGTGCACGGGGGCGCCCCGCTGATGGGCAGCTGGG
>QGSR01000316.1 GCA_003387805.1 Bacillota bacterium
GGCCGCGGGCGACCAACTTCCCACCAGCGCCAAGCGCCCGCACAACCCCGGCATCCCGCTGGACCTGGACTGGATCGCCGACGTGCGGGTCAACCGCAGCGCCGTGGAGCGCCGCGTCGCCACGCTGACGACCCGCCGCGGCGTCAAGAAGGAATGGCAGGCCGCGTGGCTGCTGCGGGCCGTGGAGCTCATCGACCTGACGACGCTGAACGGCGACGACACCCCCGGGCGGGTTCGCCGCCTGTGCGCCAAGGCGAAGCAGCCCGTGCGCCAGGACATTCTGGACGCCCTGGGCGTGGGCGGCCGCGGCATCACCACCGCCGCGGTGTGCACGTGGCACGAGTTCGTGGACGACGCCGTGCGGGCGCTGCGGGGCACGGGCATTCCCGTCGCGGCCGTCTCCGCGGGCTTCCCCGCGGGCCTCAGCCCGCTGGCGCAGCGCATTGACGAAATTCACGCCTCGGTGGACGCCGGCGCCAAGGAGATTGACATCGTCATCTCCCGCCGCCACGTGCTGACGGGCAACTGGCAGGCGCTCTACGACGAAGTGCGGGCCTTCAAGCGGGCGTGCGGCGAGGCGCACTTAAAAGCCATCATCGCCGCGGGGGAGCTGGGCACCCTGCGCAACGTGGCCCGGGCCAGCCTGATCGCCATGATGGCGGGCGCGGACTTCATCAAGACGTCTACCGGCAAAGAGGCCGTCAACGCGACGCTGCCCATCGGGCTGGTCATGGTGCGGGCGTTGCGCACGTACATGGAACGCACCGGCTACACCGTGGGCTTCAAGCCCGCGGGCGGCATCCGCACGGCCAAAGACGCCCTGGCGTGGATGATTCTCATGAAAGAAGAGCTGGGCGACGACTGGCTGCAGCCGGGGCTGTTCCGCTTCGGCGCCAGCGGCCTTCTCACCGACATCGAGCGGCAGCTGGAACACTACGTGACGGGCCGCTACTCGGCCGCGCACCGGCATCCCATGGGATAGGCGCCGAGGAACGAGACCGACCACGGGCGCCCGCCGGGCGCGCCGAGTCGTCGCCGCCGAGGAAACGGACGGCAGCCCTGGCCGGGACGGCGGCCGCACCCACGCAAAGCGAGGCGAAGGCGATGGAAATCAGCCGCATCATGGAGACATTGGAGTACGGAACGAACCGGGAGGCCGACGACGCCGTGCGCCGCTGGCTCGAAGAGCGGCGGGACCGGCTGGGCCTGTACATCGGCGGCCAGTGGCGCCGGCCCCAGGACGCGGAGACGTTTCCGTCGGTCAACCCCGCCACCGGCGAAACGCTGGCCCACATCGTGCAGGCCCGGCCCCGGGACGTGGACGACGCGGTGGCCGCGGCCCGGGCCGCGGCGCCGGAGTGGGCCGCCCGCTCGGGCCACCAGCGGGCCCGCTATCTGTACGCGCTGGCCCGCCTTATCCAGAAGCACGCCCGGTTCCTGGCCGTGCTGGAGACGCTGGACAACGGCAAACCCATCCGGGAAACCCGGGACATCGACATCCCGCTGGCGGCCCGGCATTTCTACCACCACACCGGCTGGGCCCAGCTTTTGGAAAAGGAATTTCCCGGGTACGAGCCCGTGGGCGTGGTCGGGCAGATCATCCCGTGGAACTTCCCGCTGCTCATGCTGGCGTGGAAAGTCGCGCCGGCGCTGGCCGCGGGCAACACGGTGGTGCTGAAGCCCGCGGAGTACACGTCGCTGACCGCGCTGGCCTTCGCCGAGCTGTGCGAGCAGGCGGGGCTGCCGCCGGGCGTCCTCAACATCGTCACCGGCGACGGCCGCGTCGGCGAGCTCATCGTCGCTCACGAAGGCATCGACAAAGTGGCCTTCACCGGTTCCACCGAAGTGGGCCGGCTCATCCGGGAGAAGACCGCCGGCAGCGGCAAATCGCTGACGCTGGAGCTGGGCGGCAAGTCGCCCTTCATCGTCTTCGACGACGCGGACCTGGACAGCGCCGTCGAAGGCGTGGTGGACTCGATTTGGTTCAATCAGGGGCAAGTGTGCTGCGCGGGCTCGCGCCTGCTGGTGCAGGAGTCCGTGGAGCGCCCGTTCATCGAGAAGCTGAAGCGGCGCATGGAAACGCTGCGCGTCGGCGATCCGCTGGACAAATCCATCGACGTGGGCGCCATCGTCGCGCCGGTGCAGCTGGAGCGCATTGAAAAGCTGGTCGCCAAAGGCCAGGAGGAAGGCGCCGTGCTGTGGCAGCCGGCGTGGTCCAAGCCCGAGGCGGGCTGCTTCTACCCGCCCACGCTCCTGACCGGCGTGTCGCCGGCATCGACCGTGGCCCAGGTGGAAATTTTCGGCCCGGTGCTGGTCAGCATGACGTTCCGCACGCCCGTCGAGGCGGTGGAGCTGGCCAACAACACGACCTACGGCCTGGCCGCCAGCATCTGGACGGAAAACATCAACCTGGCCCTGGACGTGGCCGCCAAGGTGCAAGCAGGCGTAGTGTGGATCAACTCCACCAATTTGTTTGACGCGGCCGCGGGCTTCGGCGGGTACAAAGAGAGCGGCTTCGGGCGCGAAGGCGGCCGGGAGGGCATGTTCGAGTATTTGCGGCCCGCGTGGCAGCGCCGCGCCGCGGCGGCCGGCACGGGCGGCACGGCCGGTCCGGCCGGTCCGACCAGTCCGTCGGGCCCGGCCGACGGCGAAACGCCGGCCGCGAGGGCGGCGGCCAACGGTTCGCCCGGCGCCGGGCCCGACGCGGACGGGGCCGAGGCCGCCGGCGAGGCGCCGGGCATCGACCGCACGCGGAAAATGTACATC
>QGSR01000051.1 GCA_003387805.1 Bacillota bacterium
CCCCCCCGCGGCCGTCGGCGCGAAACGCCGAAATCCGGCCGCCGGCCCCCGGCGGGCGTCCGTGCAGTCCGCCGAAGCCGCCCCGCACGAAGTTCGAGCGGCTGCCCATGACCGCCGGCACGGCCACACCGCCCCTCACGGCC
The DNA here is from genome assembly GCA_003387805.1 of Bacillota bacterium. Classification (GTDB taxonomy): domain Bacteria; phylum Bacillota; class Limnochordia; order Limnochordales; family ZCTH02-B6; genus CALJUZ01. The sequence continues at coordinate 144 of QGSR01000051.1, forward strand.
ACGTAGGCCCGGGCGCCCCGCCGGGGAGGGAAAAATCGGATCTCGTCGTCTTTGCGCACCGCGACGGCTTGCCACAAGGGCGCCTCGCGGCCGTTGATCTCCCACGGCACGTCGGCGCCGGCCACGGCCAGCAGCGTGTCCGCCAGTACCCTGAGCCTCGGTCCCAGCCACGTAATCTCCAGCGCGGCCGCGCCGGGCTCGTTGCCTACCAGCCGATTGGCCGCTTCCAGCGCGAAGGTGTCCAGCGCGCCGCCCACGGGCACGCCGAAGCGCTGGCAGCCGGGGCGCCCGAGGTCCTGCACGGTCGTCCAAAGACCCGGCGCCACCACCCGAATCGTCTCCATGGAAACTTCCGCCGTTGCTCCGTCGTACGCGTGCATGCTCATCGTCGTTCTCGGTGTTCACGGCCGCGCCGGGCCGGCCCCGGGCGGCGCGGCACCGGGCTCACACGGGCACGAATTGCACTTCGTCGCCGGGCGCCACCAGGAACGGCCGCTCCCGGCGCGGATCCCACATTCTCACCGGCGTGCGCCCGATCCAGCGCCAGCCGCCCGGGCTGTTGTCCAGCGAATACACGCCCGTCTGGCGGCCGCCGATGGCCACGGCGCCCGCCGGCAAGGCCAAGCGCGGCGTCGGCAGCCGTTCCACGGCCAGCCGCTCCGGCAGGTCGCCCAAGTAGCAAAAGCCGGGCATGAACCCGAGCATGTAGACGACGTACGTGGGCGCGCTGTGGGCCGCGATGACTTCATCGGCGCTCATCCCGACCCGTTCCGCCACCCAGCCCAAGTCCGGCCCGTCCCGGCCGCCGTAGCGCACGGGAATCTCCACCCGCCGGGGCGGCGGCAGCCGCTCGGCCTCGGTTTCCGCCCGCGCGGCGCATTCGCGTAGTTCGGCCGTCAGCGCCTCGTACGCGATTCGATCCGGATCGTAATACACCAGCAGCGAAGCGTACGCGGGCACCACTTCCCGCAGCCACGGGCGGCGGCCTTCGGTCAGCAAGTACGCCAGGCCGTGAACTCGCCGGTTCAGCTCCCGGTCGACGACGCGGCCCAGCTCCACCAAAACGGCCTCGTCGCCGGCCGGCACGATTCGCGGCGTCGTCCCGTCGGTCATACGCTGATCCCAACCCTCCTGCGGCGTTCATACGTATTTCGGCCCGCCGAGGAACGTTCCCTGTCGGCCCGGCGGCAGTGTGGGCCGGGCAGCGACGGGACACCGGCAGGAACGGAGCCCGCCGGCGTGAAATCGGTGTTGACGAGTCAGACGACAAACATTGTCTCGAAAGGTTGTTTGGACGTGCGCGTGGCCATCAACGCTGACTTGGGCGAAGGATACGGACGCTGGGATTTGGGCGCGGACGATGAGCTGATGCAGTATATCAGCGCCGCCAACATCGCGTGCGGCATGCACGCGGGCGACCCGCCGCGCATGGCGAAGACGGTGGCGCTCGCGCAGCGGTTCGGCGTGGGCATCGGCGCGCACCCGTCGTATCCGGACCTGCAAGGTTTCGGGCGGCGGTTCGTGGCCATCGAGCCCGGCGACCTGCGGGATTTCGTCACGTACCAGGTCGGTGCGCTCATGACCTTCGTCAAAGCCGCCGGCGCCGTCATGGAGCACGTCAAACCCCACGGAGCGCTGTTCAACCGTGCGGCCGAGGACGAGGCCACCGCCCGGGCCGTCGTCGAAGGCGTGCGGCGGGTGGACCCGGACCTCATTCTCGTGGTGCTGGCGGGCTCCGTGTTCGAGGAAGTGGCGCTGTCCATGGGCGCGCCGGTGGCCCGGGAAGTGTTCGCCGACCGCGCCTACGACCGGCACGGGCGCCTCGTGCCCCGCTCCCAGCCCGGCTCGGTCATCACCGACCCGACCGAAGCGGCCCGGCGGGCGTGGCTCATGGTGAGCGAAGGGCGCGTGCAAGCCGTCACCGGCGAATGGGTCAACGTTCAAGCGGACACCATCTGCGTCCACAGCGACACGCCCGGCGCCGTCCACATCGCCCGCGCCGTGCGGGAAACGCTGGAGCGGCGCGGCGTGGCCGTGGTGACGACGCGGGCCAAGCTCAACGGTTCATGACGCCGGCTACCACTGCACGTCCGCAATGGGCGGCCGCTGCCGCTTGTGCTCGCTGATGCGGTGCAGGTGCTCGATGCGCTCCTTGACGTGGCGCGGCGCTTCGCCGGTCAAAATGTAGCGGTCCAGCTGTTCGTAGGTGAGGCCCATTTCGGCTTCGTCGGTCTGGCCGGCCCACAGCCCCGCGGACGGGGTCCGCCGCAGGATCTTCTCGGGCACGCCGAGGAACCGGGCCAGCTCGTACACTTGGCTCTTCACCAGATTCGCGATGGGCAAAATGTCCGCGCCGCCGTCGCCGTACTTGGTAAAGTAGCCGACCGTCAGCTCCGAGCGGTTTTCCGTGCCCGCCACCAGGTAGTTGAAGCGATTGGCCACGTAGTACAGCGCCGTCATGCGCAGGCGCGGCTTGATGTTGGCCAAAGCCAGCCGCAGGCGGTGGTCTTCGCCGGCGGCCGAGCCGGGGTCGGGCGGGGGCCCCGTCGCCCCGGGTGCCGGCCACGCCCGCTGGATGGCGGCCACCAGCGCATCGTAAACCGGCGTCAAATCGATGGTGACCACCGGAAAACCCGCCTGCTCCGCGTGCAGGCGGGCGTCGGCCGCGTCTTCGGGGTCGCTGTGGCAAGGCATAATGACGCCCAGCGTGCTGTCGGGAAACGCCCGCCGGCACAGCTCGATGGTAACGGCTCCGTCCACGCCGCCGCTCAGGGCCACGACGGTCCCCTTCGCGCCGGCCTCGGCCACCTTCTCCCTGATCCAGGCGACGATTTCCTCGGTCACCCGTTTCGCTCGCTGGCTCACGCCCCGCTCCCCCCTTCGGAAGATTCACCGTACAAATGCACCCGCGGGTTGCGGGAGCCCACCATGCACAGCACTTCGTACGCGATGGTGCCCAGCCGGCCGGCCCACTCCTCGGCCGCGATCTCCGCGCCCGTCTCGTCCCGGCCCAGCAAGGTGACCACGTCGCCCCGCCGCACCGGCAAATCGCCGGCGTCCACCATGCAGTGGTTCATGCAGATGCGGCCCACGACGGGCCGGCGCTGACCTTGGATCAGCACTTCCAGCTTGCCCGTCAGCAGGCGGCTGACGCCGTCGGAGTAGCCCACGGGCAAGGTGACGATGGTGGTCTCCCGCTCCGTCCGGTGCGTGCTGCCGTAGCCGATGGGCGAACCGGCCGGCAGGCGCCGCACGGACACCACCTTGGCCTTCAGGGACATGGCCGGCCGCAGCCGGACGCCCGCGGCTTCCGCGGCCCGCCGGGCCGACGGCGACGGGTACAGCCCGTAGGCCGCCAGGCCGGTGCGCACCATGTCCAAGTGGGCCTCGGGAACGGCCAGCGTGGCCGGGCTGTTGGCCGCGTGCACCAGCGGCGGCCGCAGCCCCGCCTCGGCCAAGGCGGACACCACGGCGTTGAACCGCTGCAGCTGCAGCCGGGTGAAGCTTTTGTCTTCCTCGTCCGCGCTGGCGAAGTGGGTGAAAACGCCTTCCACCCGCACCCCCGGCAGGCGGTGCAGTTCCTTTACGAAGGAGACCGCGTCCTCGGGCAAGACCCCGAAGCGGCCCAGTCCCGTGTCCACCTTGACGTGCACGGGCACCGGCTCCGCCGTCCCGCCCCGCGCCGCCTTCTCGGCCGCCTCGGACAGCGCCCGCGCCGCCTCCAAATCCGCCACGCCGGCCCTAATCCGCAGCGCCGCGTACGTCTCCGCCTGCCACGGCACCGCGGGGTTCATGACGAACAGCGGCGCGTCGATGCCCGCCTCGCGGAGATCCACCGCTTCCGCGAGGGCGCTCACCGCCAGCCCGTCCGCGCCCGCCTGCAAAAACGTGCGGGCCGCCTCCGCCTCGCCGTGGCCGTAGGCCCGGCCCTTGACCACCGGCCACAGCTGCGCCGGGCCGACGTGGGCTTTCAGCGCTTTGACGTTGTGGGCCAGCGCCCGGTGGTCGATTTCGACCCAGCGGACGTGGCCGTGCATCACGAGACACCCCCGTTTTGACCCTGCAAATGGATGGCCCGGATGAGGTCGTCCCGGGTGACGATGCCCACCAGCCGGCCACCGTCCACCACGGGCAGGCGCTTCACCTTCTTCTCGACCATGATGGCGGCCAGCTCGTGCAGCGGCGTGTCCTCCGTCACCGTCACCACGTCGCGGGTCATGATTTCACTGACCTTGGTGCCCGTGGCCTTGCGCAGCTGCTCTTCAAACTTGCGGGGCGACTCCAGAAAGATGACGCCGCCCAGGAACGGAAACACCGTCGGCAGCTTGAGCGTTTTGGCCCGCACCAGCAGGTCCGCCTCGGTGACGATGCCCACCAGCCGCCCTTCCTCGTCCACCACCGGCAGGCCGGTGTAGTCTTCCTGCGCCAAAATTTCGGCCACTTCCCGGACGGTCGCGTCGGGCGACACCGTCTTGACGTTCCGTTGCATCAAATCCCGTGCCAGCATGTCGTCACTCCTTCTCAGCCCGGCCGCGCCGTCCCGCCGGCGGAACGCCGGGCGCGGCGCCGGCCCGTGCCCGCAGGCCGTGGGGCCGGCGCCTCACCGATGCCGCTCCAGGAACTCCAGCACCCGCCGGTACACGGCGATTTCGTTTTCCACCCGGCTGAAGCCGTGGCCTTCGTCCTCCAGCACCATGTACTCCACCTCGGTGCCCTGCTCCCGGAGCGCGGCCACGATCTGGTCCGACTCGGCCTTGACCACCCGCGGGTCGTTGGCGCCCTGGATGACCAGCATCGGCTTCGTCATGTTCTTCAGGTACGTGATGGGGCTGTCCTCGGTCAGCTTCTCCTTGTCCCTCTCGGGGTTGCCCAGCCACTGGTCCATCATGGGCTTCCAGTGCTCCGGCACCGACTCGTAAAACGTGAACAAGTTGGACGGCCCGAAAATGTCCACGCACGCCCGCCAGTACTCCGGATGCCGCCCGTGCAGCAGCAGCGTCATGTAGCCGCCGTAGCTGCCGCCGATGAGGAAAATTTTGTCACGGCGGGCAATGCCCTGCTCGATGAGCCACTCGACGCCCGCGATGTTGTCCAGGCGCGGCCCGTGGCCCCAGTCCCGCTCCACCATCTTCATGAAGCGGGTGCCGTAGCCCGTGCTGCCCCGGAAGTTGGGCGCGAAGACGACGTAGCCCGCGGCCACGAGAATCTGGAACAGGCTGCGGTACGACTTGCGCTCGGCCCACTGCGGCCCGCCGTGGGGCCAAAGCACCGTGTACCCGTTGGCTTTGGCCGGGTCCGGCCGGAACAGCAGCGCCTCGATTTCCAGGCCGTCGAAGGACTTGTAGCGCACCACTTCCGCGTCCCGCAACGACTCGGGCGCCACGCCCAGCACCCGGTTGTCCGTCAGCGGCCGCCAGTCTTCGCCCGGCCGCTTCATGCTGATGTTGAAGGGCACGTTGGCGCTGCGGCCCAGCACGTACAGGGTGCCGCTCTTCCCCACGTGATACTGGTCCACCGTGTCGTAGGGCAGCGGAATTTCCTCCAGGGCGCCTTTGGCGATGTCGTAACGGTACATCCGGTCCACCACGCCGTGCATGGCCAGCATGTACAGCGCGTGGCCTTCCCGGTGGAGCTTGAGGCTGTGCAAATCCTGCCCGTCCACCTTCGCCAGCTGTTCCACGTTCCCGGAGGCCGCGTCGAAGCGAGCCAAATAGTGAACGTCGTCGCCTTCATCGGTCACGAAGAAGACGGTGTCGTCGTCGAGAAACTGCGGCGTGCCCGCGGAGTGGGGCTCGTCGCCCCGCCGCAGCGGGATGCGCCGGCCGTCTTTGTGCAAGTACAGGAAATGAATGGTGTTCGAATACGCCTCCCCGGTGGCGAACGCTTGGCCCGACGGCGAAACGCCCGCCAAAAACGTCGGTCCGCCCGCGCCTTCGTGCAGCAGCGTCTTCTCCCGGGTCTCCAGATCCAGCCGGTAGGAATTCAGGAACGTCGCGTTCCCCTGCGACGTGGTGTAGTACAGGTAACGGCCGTCTTTCGACAGGTCCACCGGGTAAAACTTTTCGCCCTCCGCCACCAGCAGCGGCTCCAGCTGCCCGCCCGCCGGCGGCATAGCGTAGGCCTGCCAGTTTTCGTCGCCGTCTTTGTCAAAGGCCGCGACCACGTAGCGCCCCTGCGGGTCGGGCAGAAGGACGCCGCAGTTTTCGCCCAGCGTCGTCAGCGGGTACGGGTAGCCGCGATCCAAGTCCAGCGCCCAGACGTTGACCTTGCCGTCCATGTTCGCGCTGAACAGCAGCCGCGTCTCGGCCTCGTCCACGGCGAACGTGCCGATGCGGAACGTGCGAAAGTACTGCTCCACCGTGGGCTCCTGAAACTTTACCGGCATGAGCATGCCCTCCTAATCAAAATCAAAGCTCAAAATCCCGTCCGGCAGCGTCCAAGGGCGCCCGGCCCCGCAGCCAGGCCAGCACCCGGGGCAGCCGCCGGGCCGTGTCGCCCGCCGTCAGGCCGGCGTCGTGGGGCCGGGCCGCCCAAAACTCGTCGGTCGGCGGCGGGCCCGGTTCGCCGGCCGCACCGTGCACGTACACCGCCGCCACCGCGGCGTCCGCCGGCGAGGCGCCCTGCGCGATCAGACCGCCGACGGCGCCGGCCAGCACGTCGCCCGAACCGCCCGACGCCAGCCCGGCGGTGCCGGTGCTGTTGATGAAAACCCGGCCCGACGGGTCCGCCACCACCGTGGGCGACCCCTTCAATACGACTACCGCGTGCCACGCCCGGGCGTACGTTTCCGCCAACTCCACGGGCCGCGCCGTCACTTCGGCCGCCGGCACGCCGCACAGCCGGGCCATCTCGCCGGGATGCGGCGTCAGCACCAGGGCAGGCGCGTCGTCCGCGCCGCCCGCCGGAAACAGCCGGGCTTGTCCGGGCGCGGACGGCCCGCCGCCGCCGCCCGGCCCGCCGGCCTTGGGCAGCACTCCCGCGTCGGCCAGCGCGTTGAGGCCGTCCGCGTCCACCACCGCCGGCACCCGCCGCTCCCGAGCCGCGGCCAAGACCCGGGTCACCAGCGCCCGCACGTCGTCGCTGCGCCCCAGCCCCGGGCCGATGACCAGCACCGACGCGCCGTCCAGCGCCTCCAGCACCCGCTCGGCCGCGGACGCGGCCACCGTGCCGTTGACTTGCGGCAGGGGCACGCTGACGGCTTCGGGAGCGTTGGACGCGAACACGGGGAGCAGCGCTTCCGGGCCGGCCAGCACCACCAGGCCCGCGCCCACCCGCTGCGCGCCCCACGCGGCCAGCGTCGGCGCGCCGGCCATGCCCACGGAGCCGCCCACGATGACCACCCGCCCGAAGGTGCCTTTGTGGCCGCCGGGCGGCCGGGCGGGCAGCAGCGTCCTGACGAAGCCGGGCAGCACCAGCCGGCGCGGGCCGCCCTCCAGCAGCGCCCTCGGCAAGCCTATGTCGGCCACGGTCCACCGCCCGGCCAGCTCGCGCCCGGGCGCGATGAGCAGCCCGATTTTGGGCAGCCCGAAGGTCACCGTCGCGTCGGCCCGCACCGCGGCGCCCGGGGCGGCGCCCGTGTCCGCGTCCACGCCGCTGGGCATGTCCGCGGCCAAAACCGGCCTCTCCGCGGCGTTGATGATCTCGATGGCCGTTTTGACCGCGCCTTTGGGCGGGCCGCTGCTGCCCGTGCCCAGCAGCGCGTCGATGAGGAGATCCGCCGCGGCCGCGTGGAACTGCACTTTGCGCTGGCTGTCTTTGGTGAGCTGTACTGTTTCGATGCCGAGGCGCTGGGCCATGCGGAACTGCTCCGCGCATTGGCGGCCCAGCCGCTCGGGGGCGTCGGTGATGACGACCCGCACCGCGGCGCCCCGGTTGTGCAGATGGCGCGCGGCCACGAACCCGTCGCCGCCGTTGTTGCCTTTGCCGGCAAAAACCACGACGCGCCGGCGGGAGGACGCGTTCAGGATCTCCTCGGCCCGGCGGGCCAGCGCCAGCCCGGCCAGCTCCATCAGCACCTGCTCGGGAATGCCGTACCCTTCGATGGCTTCCTTGTCGATGGCGCGCATTTCCGCCGCGGTGACGACTCGCACGCTGTTCCTCCTTGAATGCTACGCCCGGCCTACGGCCACCGCGTAGGCCACGGCGTACTCCCGCTCGTGGGACAAGCTGACGTGCACCGCCGTGACGCCGCGTTCTTTGGCCCTGCGGGCCGCTTCGCCGTGCAGCGCCACCGTGGGCTGCCCCGAGGGCGCCCGGCGGATTTCAACCTCTTGCCACCCCACCGGTCCCCAGCCGCAGCCCAGCGCTTTCATTACGGCTTCTTTGGCCGCGAAACGCGCAGCGAAAAACGCGGCCCGCTCCTTCCGGCGCCGCCCGTCCTCCCCCTCGCCCACGGTGAAGACGCGCCGGAAAAAGGCGGCTTCCCGCCGCGCCAGCGCCCGCTCCATGCGCGCCACTGCGATGATGTCCACGCCGACGCCGACAATCACCGTTTATCCCAGCTCCGCCTTGATGAGATCGGCGACACGGTGCACCACTTCCCGCAGCTTTGCTTCGTCGGTGCTTTCCCCCATGACGCGAATGAGAGGCTCGGTGCCCGACGGACGGACAAACAGCCGGCCGCTGTCGCCCAACTCGGCCCGGGCCGCGTCGATGGCCGCGCCGATGGCGCCGTTGGCCGAGAACAAGCTCTTGTCCCGCACCGGCACGTTCACCAGCAGCTGCGGAACGGGGGTCAGACGCCGGGCCAGCTCGGAGAGGGGTTTGCCTTCTTCGCGCATGACCCGCAGCACCTGCAGCGCGGACAGCACGCCGTCGCCGGTGGTGTTGTATTCGAGGAAAATGATGTGGCCCGACTGCTCGCCGCCCAGCACCAGGCCGTGGCTGCGCATGGCCTGCAGCACGTACCGGTCGCCCGGCGGCGTCTCCACCATGCGCGCGCCGCCTTGCTCCAGGGCCAGCTTCAAACCGAGGTTGCTGTACACGGTGGCGGCCACCGCGCCGCCCGCCAGGCGTCCCCGCCGGTGCAGATGCAGGCCGCAGACGGCCAGAATGACGTCGCCGTCCACCAGACGGCCCTGTTCGTCGACCATGATCACCCGGTCCGCGTCGCCGTCGTGGGCGATGCCCACGTCCGCGCCGTGCTCCGCCACGGCCTTCTGCAGCGCCTCGGGGTTGGTGGAGCCGCAGCCCACGTTGATGTTGAGCCCGTCGGTCTCGTCGCAGAGCGCGATGACCTCCGCGCCCAGCCGGCGCAGCACCACCGGCGCCACCGGCACCGCCGCGCCGTTGGCGCAGTCCACCACGATGCGCATGCCGTCCAGCCGCACGCCGGCCACTTGCTCCAGGTACGCCGTATAGCGCTCCACCAGGTGCTCCGCGCCGACCACTTCGCCCACCTGCCCCGCCGACGGGCGCGGCAAGCCGTCGTCCGCGTCCACGGCGAAGCCTTTGCCGTTCAGGATCAGCTCCTCGATGCGGGCTTCTTCGTCGTCCTCCAGCTTAAAGCCGTCGCCGGAGAAGAACTTGATGCCGTTGTCCTCGGGAGGGTTGTGGGATGCGGAGATCATGACGCCGAAGGCCGCCTTCGTGCTGCGGGTCAAGTACGCGACACCGGGCGTCGGCACGACGCCCACCAGCTGCACGTCCAGCCCGGCCGACGCGATGCCCGCGGCCAGGGCCGACTGCAGCAAACTGCCCGAGCGGCGCGTGTCCCGTCCGACGATGACGTGTTTCCGCTCCGCGCCCGGGCCGGCGCCGGCCAGCACGGCGGCGCCGGCTCGTCCCAGGCGGAAAGCCAGCTCCGGCGTGAGCTCCACGTTGGCCACGCCCCGCACGCCGTCGGTTCCAAACAGTCCAGCCACCTCGTTCACCC
>QGSR01000317.1 GCA_003387805.1 Bacillota bacterium
GTCTGTGCCCGCCCCGGCGGCGGCGGCTGCAGCACCGGCTCCGGACCCCCCCACGGCCGCCTCGGTCCCGCCCACGGCCGCCTCGGTCCCGCCCACGGCCGCCTCGGTCCCGCCCACGGCCGCCTCGGTCCCGCCCCAGGGCCGGGACCCCGACCCGTCGGGCCGCCGCTCCGTGCCCTCGGCCAGGCCGATGGCCGGAATGTCGTCCACACCCAGCTCCCGCATGACCTCCCGGGCCGCGTTGAGCTGGCCTTTGCCGCCGTCGATGACCACCAGGTCGGGGAACACCGAAAAGCCCCGGTCCTCCACCTCGCCGTCCTGCTCCCGCAGCCCCCGGCGGAAGCGCCGCTCGATGACCTCCCGCATCATCGCGTAGTCGTCGGGCGTATCCTTCGTGCGGATGCGGAACCGCCGGTAGTCGGCGGGCTTCGGCTGGCCGTCCTCGAAGACGACCATGGACGCCACCGCTTCGTTGCCCATAATGTTGGAAATGTCGAAGCACTCGATGCGCTGCGGCTCCGCCGGCAAGTTCAGCGCCTCGGCCAGGTGCGCCAGCGCCTTGGCCGCCTCCTCCGAGCGCCGCGCCAATTGCGCCAGCTGCTCGTCCAGCACGATGCGGGCGTTTTCCAGCACCATCTCCACGAGACGCCGCTTCTCGCCCCGCTTCGGCACGTGCAGCCGCACCGCGCCGCCCCGCCGCTCCCGCAGCCAGCCTTCGACCACTTCGGGCTCCCGCACCGGCGCCTGCAGCAAAATCTCCCGGGGCACGAACGTGGCCGTCTGGTAGTGCTGCTCGACGAATGCGGTCATAATCTCCACGTCGTCGTCGTCCGCGTCCGCTTCCATAAAATAGTGCTCCCGGCCGATGAGGCGCCCGTCCCGCACGTGGAAAATTTGCATGCACACCACGTCGTCCTGCCGGGCGAAGCCGATGATGTCCTGGTCCTCCTTCTTTGTGGTGACGACTTTTTGCCGCTCCGCCACGGCCTCCAGCGACCGGATCTGGTCCCGAATGCGGGCCGCCCGTTCGTACTCCAGCTTGGCCGCCGCCGCCCGCATCTGCTCGTACAGGTCCGGCAGCAGCTGGTCGTGGCGCCCTTCCAAGAACAGGCACACCTGCTCCATCAGGGCGTTGTACTCTTCTTCGGACACTTTGCCCGCGCACGGCGCGCCGCAGCGGTTGATGTGGTACAACAGGCACGGGCGGTAGTTCAGCTCGCCGCTCAAATCCAGCGAGCACGTGCGCACCGGGAACATCTTCCGCAAAAACCGCACGGTCTCCCGCATGGCCGTCGTGTTCGTGTACGGCCCGAAATAGCGGGCCCCGTCGTTGGCCACCCGGCGGGCCAGCATCACCCGCGGGAACCGCTCGTTCCACGTGACCTTCAGGTACGGATACGCCTTGTCGTCCCGCAGCCGCACGTTGTACCGCGGCTTCTTTTCCTTGATCAGGTTGGCCTCGAGGATGAGCGCCTCGACCTCGGAATCGGTCACGATGAAGTCGAGGTCCGCAATCTGCGCGGCCATAACCCGCACTTTCGCCGACTGCGTGTGCAGCGAGGTGAAGTAGCTCCGCACCCGGTTGCGCAATGACACCGCCTTGCCGACATAAATCGGCTCCCCGGCGACATTTTTGAAAATGTAGACCCCGGGCCGGTCCGGCAGTCGCTTCAACTTTTCGCGCAGTTCGTCCGCGGGGGACTCGGCCCCGGCAGGCTCGGCTTTGGCGGGCTCGGCCTCAGCAAGCTCCGCAGCAGCAGGCTCGGCCCCGACCGGTTCGGGCCCGGCCGGCTCGACCTTCGCGGGCTCGGCTTCGGCAAGCTCTGCCTCGGCAGGCTCGGCCTCGGCAGGCTCGGCCTCGGCAGGCTCGGCCTCGGCAGGCTCGGCCTCGGCAGGCTCGCCCGCGGTGGCTCTGGCCTCCGCCGGGTCCCGCTCGCCCGCGGCCGTTGCGGCTCTTTCTTCAATGTCCGGTCCCTTGGCATCGTTCTTTCGCAATCAGATCACCGAACCCATTATAACACTGCGCCTCGCGGCCTTCGGCTTCGTCAAGACCTTTTGGGCAGCCGTCGTTCATTCCCGGACAAGCGCCCGAACGCGGCCAATATCGGCCGTTGGGCACCCAGAATTTTACATCACGACGAGAGCGTCCCAAAGTGAGACGCTCCGGTGCCGTTGCGACCCACTGTGGGACGCTTCCGCCGCTTTTCGTCCCACTATGGGACGCTTGGCTTCACGACTGCTCCCACCCCAGCTGCCACTCATCTCGAAGCGTCCGTGTACCGAACGTGGTCATTTCCGAACACGTCTCCTAGCTGGGGCTTTACAAAAAATGTATTCGGCCGGCACCCAATATGGTCCACCGCTGCGCGGCAAAAAATCAAAGCGCCCCATAGTGGGGCGCTCCGCAACGATTGCGTCACACTGTGGGACGCTTCCGGCGTCTTGCGCCCCACTATGGGACGCTTGCCTTCGCAACTACTCCCGCCCCAGCTGTCAGTTATCCCGAAGCGTCCCTGTGCTGTACGTCGTCATTTTCGGAAACGCCTCCTAGCTGGGACTTTACAAAAAATGTATTCGGCCGGCACCCACTATCGTCCGCCGCTGCGTGGCAAAAAATCAAAGCGTCCCATAGAAGCGTTGTGAAAAACCCCTCAATCTGTAAAGGGGAAACACCGCGCAGTATCGTATATGCTCCGCAGGAGGTGGCAGGTCATGCTCGGTCAGCAAAGACCGAAGGGCAGCATGTTTCAGATGGT
>QGSR01000052.1 GCA_003387805.1 Bacillota bacterium
TTTGGCCGCGGCCCTACCCCGAGCGCCGCCCGCGGGCCCGGGGTCCGTCCGGCCACGGGCCCGGCGCGTCCGGGCACGGGTTTGGCGCCGACGGGGTGGACTGGGAGCGGGACTTGGTGTTCGTGGGGCTGGCGGGCATGATGGACCCGCCCCGGCCGGAGGTGAAAGCGGCGCTGCGGACCGCGGCCGCGGCGGGCATTCGCACCATCATGGTGACCGGCGACCACCCCCACACGGCCGCGGCCGTGGCCCGGCAGCTGGGCCTGATGGCCCGCGGCCAGGAGGTCGTCACCGGGGCCATGATGGACCGATGGTCCGAGGGGGAGCTGGCCCGCCACCTGCGCCGCAGCGCCGTGTTCGCCCGCGTCTCGCCCCACCACAAGCTGCGCATCGTGCGGGCGCTGCGGAGGGCCGGGGAGATCGTGGCCATGACCGGTGACGGCGTCAACGACGCGCCCGCGGTGAAAGAGGCCGACATCGGCATCGCCATGGGCCGCGCGGGCACCGACGTCACCCGGGAAGCCTCGGACATGGTGCTGGCCGACGACAACTACGCCACCATCATCGCCGCGGTGGAGGAAGGCCGCGGCATCTACGACAACATCCGCAAGTTCATCCGCTACCTGCTGGGCTGCAACGTGGGGGAAGTGCTGACCATGTTTTGCGCCGCCCTGGCGGGCCTGCCGCTGCCGCTGCTGCCCATGCAGATCTTGTGGATGAACCTGGTGACCGACGGCCTGCCCGCGGTGGCCCTCAGTCTCGACCGGCCGGCCCCGGACGTCATGCGCCGCCCGCCCCGGCCCCCGGGCGAGAGCCTCTTCAGCGGCGGGCTGCACGTGCAGATCGTGCTGCGGGGCTGCATGATTGCGGCCTGGGCCCTGGCCGTCTTCGTCGTCACCCTCTACGGCTGGCGCGTCGGCGAGGCCCACGCCCGCACCCTGGCCTTTACCACGCTGGTGGTCCTGCAGCTGATCTACGTGTTTCAGGCCCGCTCGGACGCATCGGCCGGCCGCACCGGGGACGAAGGCGGGGCGCCGAAGCCCAACGCGTACCTGACGGGGGCCGTTCTGCTGTCTCTGGCCGGCCAGGCGGCCGTCCTGTACGTTCCTCCGCTGCAAAGCGTCTTCGGCGTCGTGGCCCCCGGCCTGCGGGACTGGCTGCTCATAGGGTGGGCCGCCGCGGCGTACGCGCTCATCGACGCCGTGGCCGTCCGTCTTCGTGCCGCCCGCCTCCGGCGCCTCGCCGTCGTCCGCGTGTAATCCGCCTCGGTGCCGGCCGGCCCCGCCGCAGCTCCGTTCGCGGTGCGCCGCCGCGGTTTACAACGGCCGCGGCCGTGGGTTAAAATGGATGGAGCTTAGGCGAGGGCTTGATTCGCTTGGTGCTCAGCATGACCGGCTACGGCCGAGGCGTTTCGGCCGGCGGCGGTGTGTCGGCCGCCGTGGAAATCCGCACGCTCAATCACCGCTATTTGGACGTGCGCGTCCGGCTGCCCGGGCCGCTGCTGGCCCTGGAGGACTCCATCCGGCAGGCCGTGCAGCGGCGGCTTCAGCGCGGCCGCGTGGAAATCACCGTCTCGGTGGAGGATTCGGACGACCAAAGCCGAACGGTCATCGTTGACCTCGGCTTGCTGGCCCAGGCGCGCGCAGCGCTGGAGCAGGCCCGCGGCGCGCTGGGGGCGGACGAGCCCCTGCGCCTGGAGCACCTGGCTCTCGTTCCGGGAGTCTTCCGCATGGAAGAGCGGGAGACGGACCTGGAGCGGTACCGCGCGGTCATCGAGGCCGCGCTGGACGAGGCGCTGTCCGGCGTCCTGGCCATGCGGCGGGCGGAGGGCCGGGCTTTGGCCGCCGACGTGGCGGCGCGCATGGACGCGGTGGAGCGGCTGGTGCGGTCGGTGGAAAGCCGCGTGCCTGAAGCCGTCCGGGAAGCGCACCAGCGGCTGCGGCGCCGGGTGGCCGAGCTGGCGGGGGACGTGGCCCTGGACGAGGGCCGCCTGGAGATGGAAGTGGCCATTTTGGCCGACCGCAGCGACGTGTCCGAGGAAACGGCCCGGATCGCCAGCCACATCGCCCAGTTCCGCACGCTCCTGCAGGCAGGCGGCGCGGTGGGCCGCAAGCTGGATTTTCTGCTGCAGGAGCTGCACCGTGAGTGGAATACCATCGGCTCCAAAGCCAACGATGCCGTGATCGCGCAGGCGGTCGTCGACGCGAAGGCAGAGTTGGAGAAAGTCCGGGAACAGGTGCAAAACATTGAGTAGGGCCGGCCAGGGCGCGCGGCGGCCGGCTCGAAAAATCGGAGGTGGACCCATATGTCTCTGCCCAAGCTGACGCCCGAGGAAAAGCGCCGTGCGCTGGCCAAGGCGCAGGAGATGCGCAGCCGGCGGGCCCAGCTGCGCCGGGAGCTGAAGAGCGGCGCGATCACGCTGGCGGAGGTGCTGGCCCGCGAAGACGACGAGGCCGTGCAGAAAATGAGGGTTTCCTACTTGCTGCAGTCGCTGCCGCACGTGGGCAAGGTGACTACGGACAAAGTGATGCAGGACATCGGCATCCACGAAAACCGCCGGGTTCAGGGCCTCGGGCCCCGTCAGCGCACGGAGCTGCTGCAGCGGTTCGGCTGAGCGCGGCGCGGCACGACGGCTTCAGCGATTTGAGCGAGGGAGGGTCGCGGTGGACATAAGGCTCGTCAACATCGGTTACGGCAACATCGTCGCCGCCCATCGCATCGTGGCCATCGTCAGTCCCGAATCGGCCCCCATCAAGCGGCTCGTGCAGGAGGCGCGGGAGCGGGGCACGCTGGTGGACGCGACGTACGGCCGGCGCACGCGGGCGGTCATCGTCACCGACTCGGCGCACGTCGTTTTGTCGGCGGTGCAGCCCGAGACGGTGGCTCATCGCCTGGGACCGACCACCGACCTGCTCGGCACCGCGGACGACACGTGAGCAATCCAGCGCGCACTTCCAGAGGTTTTCTCGTAGTATTGAGCGGGCCTTCGGGCGTGGGCAAGAACACGGTGCTGAACGCCGTGCTGCCCGAGGTTCCCGATTTGCATTACTCCGTGTCGGTGACCACACGCGCGCCGCGTCCCGGCGAGGTCCACGGGCGCGACTACTTTTTCGTCACCGACGAAGAATTCGACGAGATGATCCGCACGGGCCGCCTGCTGGAGTGGGCCGAATTCGTCGGCCGCCGTTACGGCACGCCGCGCGACTACATCGAACGCTGCCTTGACGAAGGCTTAACGGTTATAATGGATATAGACATCCAAGGCGCGCGGCAGATTCGCGAGCGGATGAAGGAGGCCATCCTCGTCTTTTTGTGGCCGCCCAGCATGCAGGAGCTGAGCCGGCGCATCCACGGCCGCGGCCAAGACTCGCAGGACGCGATCACGCGGCGGCTGTCGTGGGCGCGCCAGGAGCTGGAGGCCGTCACCGAATACGATTACGTCATCGTCAACGACGATTTGGAAAAGGCCGCGGCGGAGCTGCGCGCGATCATCATCGCGGAGCGCTGCCGCGTCCGGCGCACGGATTTTCGCCAGCTGGCCGCGAAGCTGGGAACGTCGGCGGACGAGCTCCGCCTGTGACCGTTGCGGACCTGAGCCGGGGAGGGGGAGTGAGCCGCATGATCATGAATCAGCCGCCCGTAGACGTGCTGCGGGAGAAGGTGGACAGCCGCTACGCGCTGGTGGTGGCGGCCGCCAAGCGGGCCCGCCAGCTGTTGGACGGAGCGCCGAAGCTGGTGGACGTGGAGTCGGACAAACCGGTTACCATCGCACTGTGGGAGATCGGAGAGGACAAGCTGCAGCTTGAGCGCACCAAGACCGGCATCAAGTGAGCCCCGCGGCCCGTTTGCCGAAGTGATCGTCGACGTCCCGGTCCCCGGTGTGGACCGGGTTTTTCACTATTCGATCCCGGAAGCCCTGGCCCAGCGGGTCGAAGTCGGGCGCATGGTGTCGGTGCCTTTCGGCGGCCGCCGGGTGGAGGGCTACGTCGTCGGCTTCGCGCCGGAACCGGCCGTGGAAAACGTCCGTCCCATCCTGGCGGTGCGCGACGACGGCCCCTACTTCGACGTGCGGGCGCTGGGCCTGGCCCGCTGGCTGGCCGACACGTACCTGGCGCTGGAGGTCGACGCCCTGCGCTGCCTGACGCCGCCGGGCGCGGCGGGCAGGAGCCGGGTGCGTCCAAGGATTCTGAAAGGCTACCGCCTGTCGGTGCCGGCCGACGAGGCGCGGCGCCTGGCCGCCGAGCTGGCCGCCAAAGCGCCCCGGCAGGCGGCGGCGCTGACCGAGCTGTTGAAGGCGGCGGACGCGGGCGGCGAGCCCGCGGAGCTGCCGGCCCGGGATCTGGAGCAGCGGGCGGGCGCGCCGTCGTCGTCGCTGAAGGCGCTGGCCCGGCGGGGCGTCATCGCGGCCACCACCATCCGCGTCGAGCGCCGCCCGGCGCCGCTCCGGCTGGAGGCCGCACCGCCCCCGCCGCTGACGGTGGAGCAGCGGCGCGCGTTGGACGTCATCGCGGCCGAGCGGCAGCGCCCGCAGCCCCGGCCCGTGCTGCTGCACGGCGTCACCGGCAGCGGCAAGACGGAAGTGTACCTGCGGGCCATCGCGGACACGCTGGCCGCGGGCCGGGGCGCCATCGTGCTGGTGCCTGAAATCGCGCTGACGCCCCAGACGTTTGCCCGTTTTGCCGCCCGCTTCGGCGATCAGGTGGCGGTGCTGCACAGCCGCCTGGGGACGGGGGAGCGCTTCGACGAGTGGGCCAAAGTGGCCGCGGGCCGGGCGCGGATCGTGGTCGGCGCCCGCTCCGCGGTGTTCGCCCCGGTTAGGAATCTGGGGCTCGTCATCGTCGACGAGGAGCACGAGACGTCGTACAAGCAGGACGAAAGCCCCCGCTACCACGGGCGCGACGTGGCCGTGGAGCGGGCCCGGCGGGAGGGCGCGCTCTGCATTTTGGGCAGCGCGACGCCGTCTATGGAAAGCTACGTCCGGGCGCAACGGGGCCAGTACGCGCTGGCGCGGCTGGCCCGGCGGGTGGACGACCGGCCGCTGCCGCCTATGGAAATCGTCGACATGCGCAAGGAAATGCTGGCGGGCAACCGGTCCATGTTCAGCGCCCGCCTGCAGGAGGAGCTGGCGCGGACCCTCGGCCGGGGGCAGCAGGCGCTGCTGTTTTTGAACCGGCGCGGTTTCGCCCAGTTTCTGCTCTGCCGCGAGTGCGGCCACGTGGTGCGCTGCGAGCAGTGCGCGGTCGCGTACACGTACCACGCGGAGCCCGCGCCGCACCTGCGCTGCCACTACTGCAACGAGCTGCGGGCCGTCCCGGACCGGTGCCCCCAGTGCACGGGCCCGTATCTGCGGCCCTTCGGCGCGGGCACCCAGCGGGTGGAGAGCGCGGTCAAGGAGATGTTTCCCGAGGCGCGGGTGCAGCGGGTCGACCTGGACACCACGGCCCGCAAAGACGCCCACGCCCGCTTTTACGAGGCGGTGCGGCGGGGCGAGGGGGGCGTCATCGTCGGCACGCAGATGGGGGGCCAGGGGCTGGATTTCCCCCACGTGACGCTGGTAGGCGTCATGGCGGCCGACGCGACGCTGAACCTGCCCGACTTTCGCGCCGCGGAGCGCACCTTCCAGCTGCTGACGCAAGTCGCGGGCCGCGCCGGCCGGGGCCTGCACCCGGGGCGGGTGGTCGTGCAGACGTACTCGCCCGATCATTACAGCATTGCGGCGGCCCGGGACTACGACGACGCGGGCTTTTACCGGCGCGAAGCCGCGTTTCGCCAAGGCGGCGGCTATCCGCCCTTCGGCGAGCTGGTGCGCATCGTCATCACCGCGGACGAAAACAGCCCGCGGGCCGCGCAGCTGGTGGCCGAGGCGGTGCGGCTCTGCGCGGGGCGGTCCGCGGGCGTCGCGGTGCGGGGCCCGGCGCCCGCGCCCATGCACCGGCTGCGGGGCCGCTGGCGCTGGCACGTGCTCCTTCTCGGCCGGGACGGCCTGCCCCGGCAGGTGGCCGCCGCGGCCCGGGACGTGTGGACGCCGGCGCTGAAGGGCCTGCGGGCCTCGGTGTCCGTGGACGTGGACCCGGTGTCCATGTTGTAGCAGACCTTTACGTTTGACCGGCGCCATCGGCGCCGGGAAGGAGGGAACGGCCGTGGCCGTACTGCCCATCGTCACCGTGCCCGCCGGCGTGCTGCGCCGCAAGGCCAAGCCGGTGGAGCGGGTGACGAAACGAGTGCAAAAGCTGATACGCGATATGGCCGAGACAATGTACGACGCGAAAGGCGTCGGGCTCGCGGCGCCGCAGGTGGGCGTGTCGCAGCAGATTATCGTTGCGGACGACGGGGAAGGCCTCATCGCTTTGATCAACCCTCGCATCACCAGGCGCGAAGGCGCCGAAGTGGACGTGGAGGGATGCCTGAGCATCCCCGACATCGTCGCGTACGTGGAGCGGGCGACCACCATCGAGATCGAGGGACTGGACGAGCGCGGGCGGCCGGTGCGGTTCCAGGCCGAAGGGTATTTGGCCCGCATTCTGCAGCACGAAGTCGATCATCTCAACGGTGTCCTGATCACGGACATCGCCGAAAGCGTGCGGCAGGTCGAGGATGAGGAGGCCGGCGAGGACCGCGCCGCCCCAGCCGGCGCCGCGGAGCCCGAGGCGGGCGCCGCGGGGTCGGGCCTGCCTGCGCCCGGCGCGGCCGCCGGCCGGGAGGAGTGAGCCTGTTGCACATCGTCTTCATGGGCACGCCGGACTTCGCGGTGCCGTCGCTGAAGGCGCTGCTGGCGGCGGGCTTCCACGTCGCGGGGGTCTTTACGCAGCCGGATCGCGCCCGGGGCCGCGGGCACAAGGTGACCTATTCCCCCGTGAAAGCCGCCGCGCTGGAGGCCAATCTGCCCGTGTTCCAGCCCCGGCGCCTGCGGGACCCGGAGGCGCTGGAGGCGCTGCGGCGGCTGGCGCCCGACGTCATCGTCGTCGTCGCGTTCGGGCAGCTTCTGCCCAAAGAGGTTCTGGAGCTGCCGCCCCTGGGCTGCATCAACGTCCACGCGTCGCTGCTGCCCAAGTACCGGGGCGCCGCGCCCATCCAGGCCGCCATCGCGGCGGGCGAAACCGTCACCGGCGTGACCACCATGTACATGGATGAAGGCCTGGACACGGGCGACATGATCTTGCGCCGGGAAGTGCCCATCGGTCCCGAGGACGACGCGGGCACGATGCACGACAAGCTGGCGGATGCGGGGGCGGAGCTTTTGGTGGAGACGCTGCGGCTGGTGGCTGCGGGCGCCGCTCCGCGCACGCCCCAGGACGACGCGCAGGCCACCTACGCGCCCAAAGTGGAGCGGGAGCACGCCGCCATCGACTGGCGAAAATCCGCCGCGGAGCTGTTCCACCACGTGCGCGCCTACCGCCCCTGGCCCGGGGCGTACACCGGCCACCGGGGGCGTATACTTAAGATATTGGACGTGGTGCCGCTGGAGGACGCGCCGGACGCCGGCGAGGCGCAGGGCGCGGACAGGGCGGAGCCCGGGCGCGTCGTGGCGGTGATGCCCGACGGTTTCGTGGTCCAGACGGGCCGCGGGCGGCTGCTGGTGCGGCGGGTGCAGCCGCCCGGCGCGGCCGCGATGAGCGGGCGCGACTACGTCAACGGCTACCGCCTGGCGGCCGGCCAGCGGCTGGAGACGCCCGAAACCGCCTCCTAGCGGGGCGGCGCCGGATTGCAACAATTGACACAAATTAACCCGGGGTGTAGATTTTACTAGGAGACAAAACCTGAAGGAGGGACGAGACCATGTTTTTCTACGATCCGACCTTCATCCTGCTTATTCCCGCCCTCATTCTCGCTCTTTACGCGCAGGCGAAGGTCAGCTCGACGTTCGCCAAGTACTCGCGCGTCGCGGCCAGCACGTACAAGACCGGCGCCGACGTGGCGAGGGAGCTTCTTGATAAAGCCGGCCTTTACGACGTCCCCGTGGAACGCATCGGCGGGCACCTGAGCGACCACTACGACCCGCGCAGCCGGGTGATGCGCCTGTCGCCCGAGGTGTACAGCGGCCGTTCCATCGCCGCGCTGGCCGTCGCGGCCCACGAGACGGGCCACGCGCTGCAACACGCCAACAACTACGTGCCGCTGAACATCCGCAACGGGCTGTTCCCGGTGGCCAGCATCGGGTCGCAGCTGGCATTCCCGCTGTTTTTCTTCGGCCTGATTTTCGCTTCGCCGAGCCTGATGGACATCGGCATCTGGCTGTTTTTGGCGGCGCTGGCGTTCCAGGTGGTCACCCTGCCGGTGGAGTTCGACGCGAGCCGGCGGGCCATGCGGCTTTTGGACGCGGGCGGGTACTTGACCCGGGAGGAGGCGCCCGGCGCCCGCGCGGTGCTGACCGCCGCGGCGCTGACGTACGTGGCCGCGGTGGCCATGGCGCTGATGCAGCTGCTGCGCCTGCTGATTTTGCGCAACGCCAGAGACTGAGGCCGAGACCAACGCTATGAGCGAACTTCTCACCCGGCGGGAGGCCGCGCTGGACGCGCTTCTCGCCGTCGACACCCGGGCCGCGTACGCCGCGCAGGCCGTGGACGCGGCGCTGAACCGGCGGCGCCTCGCGGCCCGGGCCCGCGCGTATGTCACCGAAACCGTCTACGGCACCCTGCGGCGGCGGGGCACCATCGACTGGATGCTGGGCCTGTGCAGCCGGCGTCCCGTGGAATCGCTGCATCCCGTGGTGCGCAACGCGCTGCGGCTGGCCGTGTACGAAACGTGCTGGCTGGACACCGTGCCTGGCCCCGTCGCGTGCCACGAGGCGGTGGAGCTGGTCAAGCGCCGCGGGCAGGGACGGGCCGCGGGCTTCGTCAACGCGGTGTGCCGGGCCGTGCTGCGCCGGCAGGAGGCGGGCGACTGGCCGTGGCCGTCGGCCGACGAAGACCCCGTGGAGGCGCTGGCCGTCGTCACTTCCCATCCCCGCTGGCTCGTGCGGCGCTGGGTGGAGCGTTTCGGCATCGAGGAAGCCAAGGCGCTCTGCGAGGCCAACAACGAGACGCCTCCTTTGCATATCCGCACCAACACGCTGAAAATCCAGCGCGGCGCGCTGGCCGAAATGCTGGAAGCCGCCGGCGCGGAGGTGGCGTTGGGACCGCTGGCGCCCGAGGCGCTGCACGTGCGGGGCCTGGGCAGCGTGCCGGAGAGCCCGGCCTTTCGGGCCGGCTTGTTCACGGTTCAGGATGAGGGCGCGCAGCTGGTGTCCCGCGCGCTGGCGCCGGAGCCGGGGCAGCGGGTCATCGACCTGTGCGCGGCGCCCGGAGGCAAAACGACGCACCTGGCCGAGCTGATGCAAAACCAGGGCGAGATCGTCGCCGTCGACGTGCACGAAAACAAGCTGAAGCTGGTGCGGGAAAACGCGGCGCGTCTGGGCATCGGCATCATTGAAACGGTGGCCGGCGACGGCCGGGCCATGCCGGCCCGCCTGGCGCCGGCCCACCGCGTGCTGGTGGACGCGCCCTGCACCGGCCTGGGCGTCGTGCGGCGCCGGCCCGACTTGCGCTGGCGGCCCCGGGAGGAGGCCCTGGAGCCTCTGTCCCGGCAGCAGGAGGAACTGCTGGCCGCGGCGGCGGAGCTGACGCTGCCCGGCGGCGTCATCGTCTACAGCACCTGCACCATCGAACCCGAGGAGACGGTGGACGTGGTCCGTCGCTTCCTTGAGCGGCACCCGGCCTTTACGGCCGACCCGGCGCCCGCCGCGGCGGTCCCCGCGGACGTGGGCGGCTTTTTGTACCCCCATCGACACGGCACCGACGGCTTTTTCATCGCGCGCCTGCGGCGCTCCGCCCGCGGCGGGCTTCGACGCCCGCCCCCCGCGGTTTTCCCTGGCGCGCTGAGAAACAAAGTAGGTCCGCCGAGGAAACGGCGAGCGGAGGTAGAAAGAAGGAATCAGACTTCCCTCAATTTTTCGGCAAGGGGGGGTG
>QGSR01000053.1 GCA_003387805.1 Bacillota bacterium
AAAAAAGGGGAAGCCGGGCCGCGGGGCCCAGGGGGCGGGGCGGAGTGTGGGGGAGGAGAGCGGCCGCGGGGGGCGGGGGCGGCGGGGCGCCCCGCCGGCGGCCACCAGGACCGCCCCGCGGCCGGCGACCAAGGCCCGCGCCTCGCGCCCGACGACCCGGAGCAACGCCGGGCGGCCGCCGGCGAGGAGCCGCGCGCCCGGGCCAACGGCGCGAATGCGGACGTCGCCGAACGGATGCCGGACCGCCCGGCCGAGGGGCACGGGGAACACCGCCCGGCTGCCCAGGTGGACGACACCCCCGTGCGGTCCCGCTGGCCCGGCGATGAGGACCGGGATCCCCCGGTTCCCGCAAAGACGGAGGGCGGCGCACCGCCCGAAGGCTAGCCGCCCCGCTGGGCTTCGGGAGCGCCCGGGCCTTCATCGGTGCCGGCGCCTTCCGCGGCGTCCGGGCCGTCCGCGCCGCCGGTCGCGCCCGATACCCCGGACGCCTCGCCGGCCAGCCGGGCCTCCAGCAGCATGGCCTTCAGCACGCCGATGACGTCGTCCCGGCCTTCACCGGTGGCGGCGGAGAACGCCAGCACAGGCAGCCCCAGCTCCCGGGCCATGCGCGCCACGTGCTGGGGCCTGCGGCCCCGGGCGATCTTGTCGGCCTTGGTGGCCACGGCCACCGCGGGCAGCCCCCGCCGGGCCAGCCACGCGGCCATGGTCTTGTCGTCTTCCGTAGGCGGGTGCCGGATGTCGACCACCTGAATGACGCCCACCAAGTTGGGCCGCTCCGTCAGGTAATGCTCGATCATGGGCTGCCACCGCCGGCGCATCCGCATCGGCACCCGGGCGTAGCCGTAGCCCGGCAGGTCCACCAGGCAGAGCCGCTTGTCGACGGCGTAAAAGTTCAGCGTCTGCGTGCGGCCCGGCGTGTTGCTGGTGCGGGCCAGGCGCCGGCCCAGCAGCCGGTTGATGAGCGAGGACTTGCCCACGTTGGAGCGCCCCACCAGCGCGACTTCCGGCAAATCATGCCTCGGGTACTGCTTCGGCTCCACCGCGGTAGCCGCCAGTTCGGCGGCGTGCCACTTCACCACGGCTAGTGCACCTGCTCGGACGAAGCGCCCGCACCGCCCGGAGCGTCCGGTGCCGCGGGCGGCGCCGGAAGCAGGTCCTCCGCCGGCGCGGCGAAGGGCGTCTCCAGCGGCTCCTCCCCCGCATCGGGCGCCGGAGCCGGGCCGGGGAGATCGTCCACGCCCGGCAAGTCGCCGCCGGGCATGTCCTCGCCCGACGGCTCGTCGAGATCGGGCTCTTCCGCGGAGGCCGCGGCTTCGCTCCGGGCCGACGCCTCCTCCGCGGCCGCCCGCTGCGGCGCCGGGCGGAGGGCCAAAGCCAGCACTTCGTCCATATGCTCTACCAGCCGGATGTCCAGCTGGCGCCGGATGGCCAGCGGAATCTCTTCCAGGTCCTTCTCGTTTTCCTTGGGCATGACGATGACGTGCGCGCCGGCCCGGTGCGCGGCCAGCACTTTCTCCTTGATGCCGCCCACCGGCAGCACCCGGCCCCGCAGCGTAATCTCCCCGGTCATGGCCACGTCGTGCCGCACGGGCCGGCCCGTCAGCGCCGAGGCCAGCGCCACGGCAATGGTAATGCCCGCGGAGGGCCCGTCTTTCGGCGTGGCGCCTTCCGGCACGTGCATGTGGATGTCCACGTTTTCGTGGAACAAGGGCTCCAGGCCCAGCTCCCGGGCCCGGGACCGGATGTAGCTGAAGCCCGCCTGGGCCGACTCCCGCATCACTTCGCCCAGCTTGCCGGTCAGCGTCAGCTGGCCCTTGCCGGGCACCACCGTCACCTCAAAGGACAAGATGTCGCCGCCGAACTCGGTGTAGGCCAGGCCGTGGGCCAGGCCCACCCGGTCTTCGGCTTCCTTGCGCGACTCCAGGTACCGAGGCGGCCCCAGATGCCGCGCCAGCGTGTTGCGGGTCACCCGCACCGGCAGCCTGCCGCCCTCCACCACTTCGCGGGCGGCCTTGCGGCACAGCGCGGCCAGACTGCGCTCCAGTCCCCGCACGCCCGCCTCCCGCGTGTACCCGCGGATGATATGCCGGATGGCGTTGTCGGACACGTGCAGCTGCTCCGGCTCCAGCCCGTGGGCTTTCATCTGCTTCGGCAGCAGGTGCCTCCGGGCGATGGCCAGCTTCTCCTCCTCGGTGTACCCGGGCAGCGAAATGACCTCCATGCGATCCAGCAGCGGCCGCGGGATGTTCCACATCACGTTGGCCGTCGTCAAAAACAGCACTTCGGACAAGTCCACGGGCACTTCCAGGTAATGGTCCGAAAAGGCGTGGTTTTGCTCCGGGTCCAGCACTTCCAGCAGCGCCGCCGCCGGATCGCCCCGGAAGTCCGCGCTCATCTTGTCGACCTCGTCCAGCAAAATAACCGGATTGCACGAGCCCGCCCGCCGCAGCGCCTGCACGATGCGCCCCGGCATGGAGCCGATGTAGGTGCGGCGGTGGCCCCGGATCTCCGCCTCGTCCCGCACGCCGCCCAGCGAAATGCGAACGAAGCTGCGGTCCAGCGCCCGGGCGATGGAGCGTCCCAGCGACGTCTTGCCGACGCCCGGCGGGCCCACCAGGCACAAGATGGGGCCCTTCATGCCGCCGGTCAGCTGCCGCACGGCCAAGTATTCAAGGATGCGCTCCTTGACCTTCTCCAGCCCGTAATGGTCCTCGTCCAGAATCTCCCGGGCCGCCTCGATGTCCTGGCGGTCTTCGGTCCGCTTGTTCCACGGCAGCGACACAAGCCAGTCCAGGTAGTTGCGGACCACCACGGTCTCGGCCGACATGGGCGGCATCTTCTCCAGCCGCTTCAGCTCGTGCAGCGCTTTCTTCCGGGCCTCGCCGGTCATGCCCGACTCCTCGATGCGGCGCCGGAACTCCTCCACCTCCGCCTGGCGGTCGTCGCCCTCGCCCAGCTCCTGCTGGATGGCCTTGATCTGCTCCCGCAGGTAATATTCCCGCTGGGACTTCTCCATGCGCCGCCGCACCCGGGCCTGGATGCGCTTTTCCAGCTCCAGAATGTCCCGCTCGCCGGCCAGCAGCGCGGCCAGCTGCTCCAGGCGCTCGGCCAGTCCCGGCAGCTCCAGGAGCGCCTGCTTTTCCTTCAAGTCCACCGCCAGCTGGGATGCGATGGTGTTGAGCAGCCGCTCGGGCTCCTCGATGCTGACGATGGAGCGGACGAACTCCTCCGGATGCTTTTTGCCGAGGCGCGAGTACTGCTCGAACAAGCGCCGCGCCGTGCGCATCAACGCCTCGATGTGCTGCGGCGGCAAGTCTTCGTCGGGCGCGGGCAGCGGCCGGACGGCGGCCTGATAATACGGATCTCCGGCCACAATCTCCGTCAGCTGCACCCGAGACTTGCCCTCGATGAGCACCCGCAGCTGGCCCTCGGGCAGCTTCAGCACCTGCTTTACTTCGCCCAGCGTGCCGACGGTGTAGATGTCCTCCGGCGCCGGCTCCTGCACTTCCGCGTCCTTCTGCGCGGCCAGCACGATACGCCGGTCGCCCATGACGGCCGCCTCCAGCGCCTGCACGCTGCGCGGGCGGCCCACCTCCAGGGGCGTCACCGTGTGCGGAAAAATCAGCATCCCCCGCAAAGGCAGCAGAGGCAGCAATGTGTTCCCCAGTTCCGGCTGTTTCAGGGACAGTTCGTCCATGGCGCCGGCCCCCTTCAAACAAAACAAAAGACGCAGTCGAAAACTGCGCTATTATATCGGTATTCGGGGACGGCGAAGGGATTCCCTTGTGGAAATTGCTAGGGCGGCGGCCGGCGGGCCAAGGGGCCGCCGGCGGTGCAGGCCCCCCGGCGCCGCCTGCGCCTACGAAGACACCGTCGCGGACGGCGCCGCCGCGCGGCCGGCCGGCGCCGCCGCGGCCGCCGCCGGCCCGGGCAGCTCCGCGGAGCGGAGCGTCTGCGCCGCGGCGCCGGCCCGCCCCGGCACGGCCAGCGCGATGACGTCCTGAATGCGCTCCACGGGTATGACTTCAAAATCCTCGTCCGACAAAGCGCGGAACGATTCCTGCCAGTTTTCTTTTGGAATGATCACCCGCCGCGCGCCGGCCAGCCGGGCCGCCTCCAGCTTGGCCACCACGCCGCCCACCGGCTTGACCAGGCCGCGGATGGACACTTCGCCCGTCATGGCCAGCCGGCTGTCCACGGGTTCTTCCGTAATGGCCGAGTAGATGGCCGTCACCATGGTGACGCCCGCGGAAGGCCCGTCAATGGGCACGCCGCCGGGGAAGTTAACGTGGATGTCGTAATCATCGGGCCGCACGTGCAAAAACTTGCGCAGCACCGTCAGCACGTTGTCCAAAGAGCTGCGGGCCATGCTGCGGCGGCGCATGGTGACGCCCGCGCCGCCCATCTCCTCCTCTTCCATGATGCCGGTGACGATGATCCGGCCCCGGCCCGGCTCCGCGGGCGCGGCGCACGCCTCCACCTCCACCACCAGGCCTTGGTTGGGACCCGTGACGGCCAGTCCGTACACGCAGCCCACCTGCGGCTCGCCCCCCACCCTCCGCTCGGGCCTGGGGGCGTACTGCCCGCTGTTGATGACCCACTCCATGTCCCGCCGCTCGATGCGGCTGCGGCCGTCGGTCAGCACGACGCCGGCCGCGATCTGCACCATGTTGACGGCCTCCCGGCCGTTTTGGGCGTAGCGCACCAACACGTCCAAGGCGTCGCCGTCCATCGGGAACTGGATTTTCGCGGCGGCCTTCTCGGCGATGACGCGAATTTCCGCCGGCGTCAAGGCGCGGAAAAACACTTCCAGGCAGCGGGAGCGAATGGCCGGCGGCAGCTCGTGGGGCATGCGGGTCGTCGCGCCCACCAGGCGAAAGTCCGCGGGCAGCCCCTTCTGAAAAATTTCGTGAATGTGGGCCGGGATGTTGGCGTCCTCGGAGCTGTAGTACGCGCTTTCCAGGAAAACCCGCCGGTCCTCCAGCACTTTCAGCAGCTTGTTCATCTGAATGGGGTGCAGCTCGCCGATTTCGTCGATGAACAAGATGCCCCCGTGGGCTTTCGTCACCGCGCCGGGCTTGGGCTGGGGGATGCCCGCCTGGCCCAGCGGCCCCGCCCCTTGGTAGATGGGGTCGTGCACCGAACCCATCAAGGGGTCCGCGATGCCGCGGTCATCAAAGCGGGCCGTCGTCGCGTCCACCTCGACGAACTGCGCGTCGTGCTTGAAGGGCGACAGCGGGTTGCGCTTGGCTTCCTCCAGCACGACGCGCGCGGCGGCCGTCTTGCCCACGCCGGGCGGGCCGTAGATGATGACGTGCTGCGGGTTGGGCCCGCACAGCGCGGCCCGCAGCGCCTTCAGGCCCTCCTCCTGGCCGATGATGTCGTCCAGCGCGGCCGGGCGCGTCTTTTCCGCCAGAGGCTCCGTCAGCGAGATCTGCTTCATCTTGCGCAGCTTTTCCATCTCCTTGCGGGACTCGCGCTCGATGGCCGAGCGGCTGGTCTGCTGCGCCCGCAGCAAGTTCAGGAAGTAAAGGCCGATGACGACGGCAAAGAAGAAGTTGACGAGCCCGAAGACGACCATGAAATCCATCGCCGGCTGGCTCCCTCCCGCGGCCAAGCGAGCTCCACGCCGCGGTTAGTATGGCCCCGGCGGGCGGGCGGTAAACCGGACGGAAACGAAGGAGGCCGGCAACCCTGGCGGCTGCCGGCCTCTCGTTCAGGCGGTTTCTTCTTTTTGCTGCTTGGCCTTGGTCTTGCGGGCCGCCGGCACCAGCGTGGGCGGCTCGCCCCTCAGGACGCAGCCTTCGTTGATGATGACCTTCTGCACGTCGTCGCGGGACGGCAGTTCGTACATGACGTCCAGCAGCAGGTTTTCGATGATGGACCGCAGGCCGCGGGCGCCGGTTTTGCGCTCCATGGCCTTGCGGGCGATGGCCCGCAGGGCCTCTTCGGTGAACTCCAGCTCCACGCCGTCCATCTCGAAGAACTTCTGGTACTGCTTGACCAACGCGTTTTTCGGCTCCACCAGGATGCGCACCAGCGCGTCCTCGTCCAGCGCGTCCAGCGCCACCACCACCGGCAGCCGGCCGATGAACTCGGGAATCATGCCGTACTTGAGCAGGTCCTCCGGCATGATCTGCCGCAGCAGGTCGCCGATGGGCTTCTCCTCCCGGCTCTTGACGTCCGCGCCGAAGCCGATGGACTTCTGGCCGATGCGCCGCTCGATGATTTTCTCCAGCCCGTCGAACGCGCCGCCGCAGATGAACAAAATGTTGGACGTGTCGATCTGGATGAACTCCTGGTGCGGGTGCTTGCGCCCGCCCTGGGGCGGCACGCTGGCCACCGTGCCCTCCAGAATCTTCAGCAGCGCCTGCTGCACGCCCTCGCCCGACACGTCGCGGGTGATGGACGGGTTTTCCGACTTGCGGGCGACTTTGTCCACCTCGTCGATGTAGATGATGCCGCGTTCGGCCTTTTCCACGTCGTAGTCGGCGGCCTGGATGAGCTTGAGCAAAATGTTCTCCACGTCTTCGCCCACGTAGCCCGCCTCGGTCAGCGAGGTGGCGTCCGCAATGGCGAAGGGCACGTTGAGGATGCGGGCCAGGGTCTGGGCCAGCAGCGTCTTGCCGCTGCCCGTGGGGCCCAGCAGCAGGATGTTGCTCTTCTGCAGCTCCACGTCGTCGGCCCGCACGCCCGCGTTGATCCGCTTGTAGTGGTTGTACACCGCCACCGCCAGCGACTTCTTGGCCGCTTCCTGGCCGACTACGTACTGGTCGAGGATCTCCTTGATTTCCTTCGGCCGGGGTACGTTGCCGAGCTCGACGTCGATTTCGTCGTGCATCTCTTCCTCGATGATCTCGTTGCACAGCTCGATGCACTCGTCGCAAATGTAGACGCCCGGCCCGGCGATGAGCTTCTTGACCTGCTCCTGCCCCTTGCCGCAGAAGGAGCACTTGAGCTGGCCCTTTTCGTCGCCGAATTTGAACATCGTATCACACCCCGTCTAGTCGGCCTTCGCGGCTCGCTCCTTCAGCACGCCGTCGATGATGCCGTACTCCAGGGCTTCCTCGGCGGACATGTAGAAGTTGCGATCCGTGTCCCGCTCGATGCGTTCCACAGGCTGCCCGGTGTGCTTGACCAGGATGTCGTTGAGCGTCTGCTTGATGCGCAGAATTTCCCGGGCCTCAATCTCGATCTCCGTGGCCTGGCCCCGCACGCCGCCCAGCGGCTGGTGGATCATGACCCGCGAGTAGGGCAGCGCGAACCGCTTGCCCTTCGCGCCCGCCGCCAGCAGCACCGCCGCCATGCTGGCCGCCATGCCCACGCAGATGGTGGACACGTCGGGCTTGATGTACTGCATCGTATCATAGATTGCCAGACCCGAATAGACTACGCCGCCAGGGCTGTTGATATACAGGTGGATGTCCTTGTCCGGGTCCTCCGATTCCAGGAACAGCAGCTGCGCGATGACCAGATTCGCCACGTGGTCGTCGATGGGGCCGCCGATAAAGACGATGCGGTCCTTCAGCAGCCGCGAGTATATATCATACGCGCGCTCTCCCCGGTTGGTTTGCTCCACGACCATCGGTACCAAAACGCCCATGTAGAACCACCTTCCCTGGCCAGTATATGCACCGGCCGCGGCCTGCCGCCCGGGGCTGTGCATTGCATTGTTCCCCTCCGGGGGGCCGCGGTCCTTGGTAAAATTTCTTCGCGATGTCTCCGTGATGCAGCGGCCGGCCGCCCCGGCCCGGGGCGAAGGGCCGCGCGGTTACGCCTTGCCGGTCTCGTCGGCCGGCGCGGCCTCGCCCGCATCCGCGTCCGCCGCGGCCGCTTCCTCGTCGCCGCCGGCGGCCTCCGCAGCGGCCTTGGGCGCGGTCTCGGCCGCTCCCTCGTCGCCCGCCGCGGCTTCTTCCTCCGCCGCTTCCTCCGGCTCGTACTCGACCTCCGTCACGTCGGCGTTGTCGATGAGCCAGCGGACGGCCTTGAGCCGCAGCAGGTTCAGGCGGGACACTTCCCGCCGGTCTTCGTCGGCCATCAGCTCGGCCAGTTCCTTTTCGTCCCGGCCGGGCCCCAGGACGAGCCGCATGCGCTCGTCCACTTCCTCCTCGGTCACGTCCAGGTTTTCCGCCCGGGCGATGGCTTCCAGGACCAAGTCCGACTTGACCCGCCGCTCGGCGCCCGGCCGGAACTCTTCGGCCAGCTGCTCTTCGGTCATCTTGTTGACTTCCAGGTAATCCTCCAGCCGCCAGCCGCTGGCCGCCAGGTTGACGCGGAATTCCTGGATCATCTGCTCGATTTCCTGCTCGATCATCACTTCGGGAATGTCGACCGCGGCCGCGTCGGTGACCCGCTCGATGATGCGGGCCTCCAGCTCCGAGGCGGCGTCCTCGGCCGCGGCCTCCTCCAGCCGGCGCCGCGCGTCGGCCCGCAGCTCCTCCAGCGTTTCGAAGTCGCCCGCGGTCTTGGCCAGTTCATCGTCCAGCTCCGGCACGACCCGGACTTTGATCTCCTGCAGCCGCACGGAGAAGGTGGCTTCTTTGCCGGCCAAATCGTCCCGGGCGTCTTCGGGGAACGTGACGGTGACTTCCCGCTCTTCGCCCGGCTTCATGCCGATGAGCTGTTGGGCGAAGCCGGGAACGAACGCCTCGGGCGTCACTTCCACCAGCTCGCCGCGTCCCGCGCCGCCGCGGAAGGGCTCGCCGTCGATGTAGCCGTCAAAGTCGATGACGGCGTAGTCGCCTTCTTCGACGGCTTCTTTGTCCGCCGTTTCCAGGCGGGCGTTGTTCTGGCGGATGCGCTCCAGCACCCGCTCCACGTCCGCGTCGGTCACTTTGCGGATGTGCTTCTCCACCGCCAGCCCTTTGTACTCGCCCAGCGTCACCTCGGGCTTGACGTCCACTTCCGCTTTGAACGTCAGCGGCTTGCCTTCGCCGAAGTCGATGATGTCGATCTGCGCCCGGGACACCGGGTCAATCTCGGCCTGCTTGGCGGCCTCCCGGTACGCCGCCGGCACCAGCTCTTCGATGGCTTCCTGCAGCAGCGCGTCCTTGCCCAGGTACATCTCGACGATTTTGCGAGGCGCCCGGCCTTTGCGGAAGCCCGGAATGCGCAGGTCGCGCACGACCCGCCGGTATACCCGGTCAACGGCCTGTTCCACTCGTTCGGGTTCAACTTCAACTTCCAAGACGACACGGGCCGGATGATCAGGCAACCGTTCGACCGTCGTTTTCATGCCATGCCCTCCCCGGCAGCAACGCCTAACATAGTCAGTGTATCCCAACCGTGGGTGCAGTTGGAGGCCGAATTTCGCTCTTGCCATTATCCCTTAGCGGGTCGGCACTGTCAATAAGCAGGCGGGACGCGACGGGCCGCGGCCGCGGTGCATCGCGGCCGGCTGGAAAAGCCGGGCAGCGGGGCGGAACATGCCTGCCGCCGGCCGTGGCAGGGAACGAAATCCGTGGACCGTGGTTTGGCCGTGCCTGGATGAAAGAGACTGGTGCGAGAGGGGGGACTCGAACCCCCACGCCGCGAGGCACTAGATCCTAAGTCTAGCGCGTCTGCCAGTTCCGCCACTCTCGCAAGAAACCCCGCCGGACGCGGCGGGGTTCGTTTGGTGTGCCCGGTGGGATTCGAACCCACAACCTAAGGATTAAAAGTCCTTTGCGCTACCGTTGCGCCACGGGCACAGGGCATTATCTATTATACCGTCCGCCGCAGCCGGCGTCAAACGAGATCTGCGCGCCATTACCCGCACGCCGCCGCGGTGCGGCGGGCTCTCCGGCGGCGCGGCCGGGCCCGGCGGCGAGCCCTGGCCGCCTGCGCCAGCTTTTCGCCGGCGTAGGCCGCCGCGGCCAGCGCCAAGCCCGCGGCCGCTTCGATCTGGCGCACGGACGCCTGCC
>QGSR01000318.1 GCA_003387805.1 Bacillota bacterium
CCCGGCCGGTCTCCGGGTCCGGCGTCGGCCGCCGGCCCGGCCTCCGGCTCGGCATCCGGGTCGGCATCCGGCTCCGCATCGGGTTCGGCGGCGGTATCGGCGCCGTCGTCAGCCACCGGCGCCACATCGGCATCCACCGGCTCGACGGGCGGACTGTGGCGCGTCCAGGCGGGCGCCTTTTCCGAGCGAGCCCGGGCGGAAGCGGTGGCGGAGCGGCTGCGGGCCCACGGCTTCGAGGCCTTCGTGACGTCGACCGCGCCTTTCCGGGTTCAGGTGGGCGCGTTCAGCGATCCGAACCGGGCCCAGGCGTTGGTGGAGGAACTGCGTTCGCTGGGATTTGAGGCCATCCGCGTGGCGCCGAACTGACGCGGTGGGTGGCCGTCCGCGGCGGCCACTGCCGGGGCTGATTCCCATGGGCGGGAGCAGAAGCGGATTTTGTCCTCGTCGGTGGGAGCCAAGTCGAAAGTTGTTCCCGCAGGTGGGAGAAGGGCCCGGCGAAAGCCGGGCTTTATGGCTTGGTGCGATGACTGGAGGTCGCGGCGAGCCGCTGGCCGGGCAAATTCCCGTTGGTGGGACCAAAATCGAGATTTGTTGCCGCCCGGCGGTGGCCCCTCCCCCCGCCCGAAAACGTTTGTCCCCGCTGTTGCAATCATGTAGACTGAATACGATCGAATGATTAACGGAGGTGTGGCCGTTGCCTACTCGCGAGCAGGTGCTCGAGGCCCTGAAGGACGTGCAGGACCCCGAGCTTCACAAGAGCTTGGTCGAGCTGAACATGATTCGGGACATTGTCGTCGACGGGTCGAAGGTGTCTTTGACCGTCGCGTTGACGGTGCCCGGCTGCCCGTTGAAGAACGAGATTCAGCGCATGGTGGAGGAGCGCCTCCTGGCGCTGGACGGCGTGACCGAAGTGAACGTCACGATGGGCTCCATGTCCGCCGAGGAGCGAACGGCCCTCTTCGGCGGCAACAAGCTGCAGTCGGTCCCCCTGTTGTCGCCCCAGTCTCCGACCCGGTTTATCGGGGTGGCCAGCGGCAAAGGCGGCGTGGGCAAGTCCACGGTGACGGTGAATCTGGCCGCGGCGGTGCGGCGCCTGGGCTACTCGGTGGGCATCATCGACGCGGACGTGTACGGCTTCTCGGTGCCGCGCATGCTCGGCATCACCGGCAAGCCCACGGCCATTGAGGGCAAGATTTTGCCCATGCCCAACCCGTACGGGCTGAAGGTCATCTCCATGGGCAACTTCGTGGACAACAACGAGCCCGTCATCTGGCGCGGCCCCATGCTGGGCAAAGTGCTGCAGCAGTTCCTGGCCGACGTCTTCTGGGGCGACCTGGACTATCTGTTCCTGGACCTGCCGCCCGGCACGGGCGACGTGGCGCTGGACGTGGCCCGCTTCCTGCCGGGCAGCCACATGCTCATCGTCACGACGCCGCAGACGGTGGCGGCGGGCGTGGCCAGCCGGGCCGCCCACATGGCGAAGAAGTCCAACCAGAAGATTATCGGCGTCGTGGAGAACATGTCGACCTTCGTGTGCTCCGAGTGCGGCAAGGCGACGCCCATCTTCGGCGAAGGCGGCGGGCAGAAGCTAGCCGACGAGCTGGGCACCGAGCTTCTGGCCCAGATCCCGCTGACGCTGCCGCTGCGGGAGGGCAGCGACAACGGCCAGCCCATCGTCTTCATGGAAGGCACCGAAAACGACGCGGCGCGGCTGGCCATCGAGGCGCTGGCCCAGCGGGTGGTGCAGCTGACGCCGGTGCCGGCCCGGGCGTAGAGCCCGCGGCCCGGGTGGGAGCCGGGCGCCGGACCGCGGACGCAGGACACGGGACGCTGGACACCGGAAGGCGCGCCGGACCATACGTTGGCGAGGGCGCGCAGCCCGGGGCCGACGCTTCCGACGGCGCCACGGAAAGCCACCGGAGTCACGGGAGAAGTTCGGAGAACACAGGCGTACAGGAGCAAACAGGAGAGCCAGGCGGTCAAGCCTGGCTCTCTTTCGTCCCGGGCCGTTTCGCCCGCAGCAAAGCGCCCGCCATCATCAAGGCGTACGCGCCGAGGACGACGGGGATTGTCATCCGCATTGGCCGGCAGCCCGCCGGCAGTCCGCCGGCAGCAGGAGCCTTCCACGGGTCCACGCGTCCGCCGTCACCACAAGGCCAGTACGCGTGTCGGACCTCCCGACCCGCCGGCGACCTTCGGCGCGCCGACGAACAGCATCGCGCCCGCCGGCGGCACGTCGGCCAGGCGGGCCAGGCACTCCAGGCCCCACTTGTTGCGGCTCAGAATTTCGAAGTGGGCCCGGAAGTCCGTGGACGGGCCGAAGTCCAGGCTGATGGTGTCGACGCCCACGCCGGCCACGTTGCGCTCCGCCGCGAGAAACGCCGCCGCTTCGGGACTCAAGCCCGGGAAGTGCATGACGCCGGAGTCGTCCGGATTCAGGAACTGCTGCGCCGAGCCGGCCCGCGTCTCCCAGCCCGTATACATGCATAGGGCGGCGCCTTCAGGAATGCGGCCGTGCCGCCGTTCGTAGGCGAGGATGTCGTCGACGGTCAACACCGTGTCGGGGTCTTTGTCGGCCCGGTCTTTGACGTCGATGACGGCCAGCGGCACCACCAGCTGCTCCGCCGGGATCTGGTCGATGGTCCGGATATGTTCGCCCGTGGCGAAGTGGGCCGGCGCGTCCATATGGGCCGCGGCGTGCTCGGCGACTCACCAGCGCTCGGTGTA
>QGSR01000054.1 GCA_003387805.1 Bacillota bacterium
TTGAGCCCGCGGGCCTGGGCGCGGCCATTATGAACCGCATGCGGCGGGCCGCGGGCCACCGCACGGTGGCGGTGGGGCCGCGAGAACCGGCGTGACGGGCCGGACCCGTGCTCAGCGGCGCCGCGGGCCCGGGCCGGTCCGCGGCGGCCCTTGACCGCCGGCGGGCCGGCGGGGCATGATCGAGTTGCGGGCATCCAGACAAGGATGGTGAGCGGCTCTGGCGTACCATATCGTTTTCGTCTGTTCGGGCAACACGTGCCGCAGTCCCATGGCCGAGGCTTTGCTGCGGGAGCTCCTGGCCGAACGGGGCATCGAGGCCACGGTCAGCTCCGCCGGCACCGGTGCCGATCCGGGCACGCCGGCGGCCCCCCACGCGGTCACCGTCATGCAGGAGTACGGCCAGGACTTGTCGCGGCACCAGGCCACGCGGCTGACGGCCGCGCTGGTGGAGCAGGCCGATCTCATCCTGACCATGACGCCCTACCATAAAGACCTCATCCGCGACATGAATCCCGGCGCCATCGAGAAGACTTTTTCGCTGCACGAGTTCGTGGGCGAGGAAGGCGAAGTGCGGGACCCGTTCGGCGGGGACGTGGACGCGTACCGCCAGACCGCGGCCCAGCTGAAGGAGCTGCTGCGGAAAGCCGTGGAAAAGCTGGATCTTCCCGGGCAAGGAAATGCCGGGCCCGTGTAGAACTTCGGGAGGAAGGCGCACCGGGCCGGAACGCTTGGCCCGCGGCGCCGGTTCCGAGGAGGTTTTCTCGTGCGCATCGCAATCGGCAGCGACCACGCCGGCTTTCCTTTGAAGGCCGAGCTGGTGGAACGGCTGCGCCAAGACGGCTACGAAGTGGACGATCTGGGCACGCACTCCACCGAGTCGTGCGACTATCCCGACACGGCCCGGCCGGTGGCGGAAGGCGTCAGCCAGGGGCGCTACCGGCTGGGGATTTTGATTTGCGGCACCGGCATCGGCATGTCCATGGCCGCCAACAAAGTGCCGGGCGTGCGGGCCGCGCTGTGTTCGGAGACGTTTTCCGCCCGCATGGCCCGGGCCCACAACGACGCCAACGTGCTCTGCATGGGCGCCCGGGTCATCGGGCCGGGCCTGGCGTACGACGTGGCGCGGGCCTTCCTGGAGAGCGAGTTTGAAGGCGGCCGCCACCAGCGGCGGGTGGACAAGCTCACGGCCCTGGAGCGGGGCGACGCCTGAGCGGGCCGGCGCCCGGCGTGACTTTTTATAGGAAGCGGGAGGGTTCTCGTTGGCGGCTGCAGACGCCCGGGTACAAGTCATTGACCATCCGCTGGTGCAGCACAAGCTCACCATGCTGCGGGACGAGCGGACCGGACCGAAAGACTTTCGGGATTTGATGGAAGAGCTCAGCATGTTGATGGCGTACGAAGTGACGCGCGACATGCCCACGGAGCCGGTGGAAGTGAAAACGCCCATCGCCGTCACGGAGGGCCGGGCCATTTCGGGCAAAAAAGTGGCCGTCGTCGCGATTTTGCGGGCGGGCCTGGGCATGGTGCCCGGCATTTTGCGCCTCATCCCCGCGGCCAAAGTGGGCCACGTGGGCGTGTATCGCGATCCGGACACGCTGGCGCCGGTGGAGTACTACGGCAAGCTGCCTTCGGACGTGGGCGAGCGGGACGTCATCGTGGTGGATCCGATGCTGGCCACCGGCGGCTCGGCGGTGGCGGCGGTGGACTTCATCAAGCAGCGGGGGGCGCAGCACGTCAAGTTCATGGCCGTGGTGGCCGCGCCGGAGGGCATCCGGCGTCTGCACGAAACGCACCCCGAGGTGCCGATTTACGTCGCGGCGGTGGATCAGGGGCTCAACGACAAAGCGTACATCGTGCCCGGCCTCGGCGACGCGGGTGACCGCCTGTTCGGCACCCGCTGAACGCACGCGCCGCCCCGGGGCGCGGCGCATAAGGTGGGAAACGCGCTGAATGTTCGCGATTTGCTCTTCATCGGAGTGATCGCCCTGGCGGCGACGCTCGTGCTCACGCCCGCGGTCCGCGCGCTGACGGTGCGCGTCGGGCTGCTCGAAAAAACCAGTCCCCGCAAGCTGCACACGCGGCCCATGCCCACGGCCGGCGGGCTGGCCATGTTTTTTGGGTTCTGGGGCGCGGTGTTCGCGTTCAGCCTGGCGGGCGGCGGGGCGGGGGCCCATGGCGCCGGCGTGCCCGCGGGACTGCTGCCGGCCACGCTGCTCATCGTCGTTCTTGGCATGGTGGATGATTATTTGGATCTGCGGCCGGGGGTGAAGCTGGCCGGCCAGGTGGCCGCGGCCGCGGTCTTCGTTTTTTCCGGCGCCCGCATCGAGCAGCTGGGCCATCCTCTCGGCGGCGTCCTGGAGCTGGGCTGGTGGAGCGTGCCGGTGACGCTGCTGTGGCTGGTGGCCGTCACCAACGTGCTTAACATTATCGACGGCCTGGACGGCCTGGCCGCGGGCATGACGTCCATCGCCGCGCTGCCCATGCTCTTCATCGCGCTGCAGAGGGAGCAGTGGGCCGCGGCCCTGCTGGCCGCGGCGCTCATCGGCAGCACGCTGGGCTTCTTGCGCTACAACTTCAATCCCGCCCGGCTGTTTATGGGTGACACGGGCGGCATGTTTCTCGGCTTCGTGCTGGGGGCCGTCGCGGTGGAAGGCGTGCTGGGAGGGCCGGCGGACGTGGCGCCGACCATCCCCGTGGTGGCGCTGGGCGTGCCCGTGTTCGACACCGCGTGCGCCATCGTGCGGCGGGCCATGAGCGGGCGGCCCATCGCGCAGGCCGACGACGGCCACCTGCATCACCGGCTGGTGCGCGCGGGCCTGTCGCAGCGGCAGGCGGTGCTGCGGCTGTACGCCGCGGGGGCGGCGCTGGCCCTGGTCAGTCTGGTGCTCTTGCGCGTCTCGCCGCTGCAGGCGTTTTTTGTCGCGGCGGGACTGGCCGCGGCGGCGCTGCCGCCGGCCCGCCGGCTGGGCGTGCTGGGCGAGCTGCCCGGCCGGGCCGCGGCGCCGGCCCACGCCCGCCCCGCAGCGGTGCGGCCGGAGCAGCGGCGCCCCGGGGTGAGCCAGGCCCGGCGCGCGCGCTGAGGGCCGGGCGGCCGGCGCGGCACGCCGCGCGGCCGGGGAAAGAGATATGTGTTTTTCACGAATCACCCAACTTGCGGGGCGTTGCAAACTAGAAAAGCGTGTACTATAATAGGAGCCGTTGATTGCGACCAAGGCAGCACGGCTGGATGGAAACGGATGCAAACGGAGGTCCGCCGTGGCCCTGGGAGAGTACGGCAAGTACGCGAGCCTGGGCATTTCGCTGGTATTGACCACGGCCGTGTACTTGTTTCTCGGCTATCGGGTCGGGACGTGGCTGGACGGTCGCTGGGGCACCGAGCCGACTTTCATGGTGGTCGGCATCGTGCTGGGCATGTTTCTGAGCCTCGTTTCCATGGTAAAAGAACTGATCATGCTCACGCGCAAGGCGCCCGCCAGCGGGCAAGAGCACGAACAGGACCCGTCGGCCCGGGATAGTGAAAAAAAGAACTTTCCCTCGGACTAAAGAAGCAGGTCGCAAAGAACCCTGATATTAGGAAAGAAGGCTGACGGTGGAATACACTTTGAATCGCGTGTGGACCCTGGCCGCCCTGGCGGCGTTGGCCGCAGCCTTGGCGCTGGTCCTCGGGTTCCCGATGGCCGCGGCCGGCGTGGCGGCCGGGCTGCCGGTGGGCATCGTCAACTATCTGATGATGTTCTCGGTCCGGCGGCAGATGGCCGCAGCGGGCACCGGCAAGGCGGATGCGGGGCCGTTGGTGCAGCGCTCGATGATGCGGCTGCTGCTGTCGGCGACGGCGCTTTTGCTGGCGTCGCTGCTGGGCCCGGAGTTCCTTATCGGCGCTTTGATTGGTATCGTCACGGAAATATTCTCGTACTTCAAAGACGCGATCCAGATTTTCATGGCTTTGGGTCGTAAGGAGTGACGGGGATTGGATCGTATCGTCGAGCAGCTGGGGACGATTATGGATTCGCTGGTCCGGTTCGAGGTGATTCGGATCGGACCGGTGAGCATCACGTCCACCGTTGTCAACACGTGGATCGTGATGATTTTGATGTTTATCGGACTGCGGCTGCTGACCCGCGGCGGGTTTCGTGAAATCCCGAAAGGCGCGCAAGCCCTGCTGGAAGTGCTGGTGGAGGCCATCTACGGACTGATGGACGAGCCCCTGGGCAAGGAAGGGCGCCGCTACCTCTGGATTACCGGCAGTTTGTTCGTATTTATCTTTGTTCTTAACGTCTCCTGGTTCATCCCCGGATTCGTGCCGCCTACGACGGACATCATGACCACCGCCGCGCTCGCGGTGACCACCATCGTTATCGTTCAGATCATGGGCATCAAAGCCAAAGGCGTCAAAGGCTATCTGGCCAACTTCGCGCAGCCTGTCCCTATCATGCTGCCGATGAACATTCTTGAAGAGATCGTCAAGCCGTTCTCGCTGGCCATCCGTCTTTTCGGCAACATGTTCGGCGAAAAGACCGTCGTGACGATTCTCGGCATTTTGCTGCCGCTGCTTCTGCCCGTGCCCATTATGCTGCTGGGGCTTTTGATGGGCGGCATTCAGGCGTTTATCTTTACGCTGCTGTCGGTGATGTACCTGGCCACCCAGACCAAGGGCCACTGACGGCCGGCTCGCCGAAGGCGGCGTAAATCTATAAAGCGCAAACCAACTTCGTGACACCCTCGTCACGGGCGCTGGGGGAAAGGAGGGAATGACGAATGACCGTTGCTGCTCTGTTCGCCGTTGCTGCGACCATTGCGCTGCCTGCTATTGCTTCGGCGCTGAGCCAGGCGTGGGCCACTTCCAGGGCAATGGACTCCATGGCCCGTCAGCCTGAGGCTGCGGGTGACATGCGGACGGCCCTGCTGATCGCCCTCGCGTTCATGGAGGCTTTGACGCTGTTCGCCCTCGTTGTCGCCATTCTGCTGTGGACGAAGATCTGACGTGCACCGTGGCGAAGGAACCCGTTGAACGGGGCGAGGGTGTCGGTCTTGAGTGCGCACGACGTTGTCGTATGACGGGTGGAGGAACGGGGCCCGGCCCCGTTCCTCGTCCGCGCAGCCGCTTCGTCGATCGGTCGAAGGGGGAAGGCACCGATGCTGACGGTATTGGCGCAAAGCCAGCCGTTGACCTTTGATGTTTGGACTTGGCTCTTCCAGTCCATCAACGTGCTCATCATCATGCTGCTCTTGTACAAGTTTCTCTGGCAGCCCCTCCAGTCGGTCATGAACAAGCGCGAGCAGTTCGTGGAGGACCAGCTGGAGCACGCCAAGACTTCCCGGGCTGAAGCGGAGCGCTTGCTGGAAGAGTACCAGACGCGTATGCGGCAGGCGCAGCAGGAGGCCGAGGCCGTCATCAAGGCGGCGACCGAGAAGGCGGAGGAGGCCGCGCAGCGGATTCGCCGCGAGGCCGAAGAAGAGGCCGAGCGCACCCTGGAGCGCGCCAGGACCGAAATCGCCCGCGAGCGGGAGCGGGCGCTGGCCGCCATCCGGGACGAGGTCACGGGCCTGGTGGTGCTGGCCGCCGGCAAGCTCATCGGCAAGACCCTGTCCGAAGAGGACCACAAGCAGCTGGTGCAGCAGTTCGTGGACCAGGTCGCGGCCGCGGAGGCGGACCGGCCCGGCGCCGAAGGCTCGCAGATTGGGGATAGCCAATGACCGCCAACCGGAGGCTGGCCAAGCGCTACGCCAAAGCCTTGGGCGAGCTGGCGGTGGAGCGCGGGCTCATTGAAAAGGTGCAGGACGATCTCGGCCGGGTCGTCGCGGCCATCCGCTCCGACGACGCGGTGCGTTTCGCCGTCGAAAACAAACAGGTGCCGGCGCAGGTCAAAATGGATTTGCTGCTGACGCTGGCGGGCGAAGACGCGGCGGATTTGACCAAACAGTTTTTGCGCCTCGTCGTGCAAAAGCGCCGCGAGGAACATCTGCCCGCGATGCTGGATGAGTACGTGGCGTACGCGGACCGGGCGCGCGGCATCGTCGAAGTCGAAGTGAAGACCGCAAAGCCCCTGGGGCGGCAGGAAGCGGACCGTTTGATGGAAAGTTTGGCGGCTTTCACCGGCAAGCAGGTGCGCTTGAAGAACGTGGTGGAGCCGAAAATTTTGGGCGGGGTCGTGGCCCGCATCGGCGACCTCGTGGTGGACGGAAGCGTCGCGCGGCGGCTGGAACGCTTGAAGGAGACGCTGCAGCAAACCCGGCTTGAGAGTGTGGGGTGACTTTAAGTGGCAATTCGGCCCGAGGAAATCAGTGCGATTCTGAAACAGCAGATTGAGCGGTTTGACACCGACGTTCACATGGAGAACGTCGGCACCGTCATTATGGTCGGTGACGGCATCGCCCGGGTCTGGGGCCTGGAGGAGGCCATGGCCGGCGAGCTCCTGGAGTTCCCCGGCCAGACGTACGGCATGGCCCTGAACCTGGAAGAGGACAACATCGGCGCCGTCATTTTGGGGCCCTACTCCCACATCAAGGAAGGGGATACGGTCAAGCGGACCGGCCGCATCGTGGAGGTGCCCGTGGGCGAGGCCCTCATCGGGCGCGTCGTCAACCCGCTGGGCCAGCCTCTGGACGGCAAAGGGCCCATCGAGACGGATCAGTTCCGCCCCATCGAGTCGCCCGCGCCGGGCGTCATCGACCGCCGCAGCGTGTTCGAGCCGCTGCAGACGGGTCTGAAGGCTATTGACTCCATGGTGCCCATCGGCCGCGGGCAGCGGGAGCTCATCATCGGCGACCGCCAGACGGGCAAGACGGCGCTGGCCGTTGACACCATCATCAACCAAAAGGGACAGGACGTCATCTGCATTTACGTGGCCATCGGCCAGAAGGCGTCCACGGTCGCGGGCGTCGTGGAGACCCTGGAGAAGCACGGCGCGATGGACTACAGCATCGTCGTGTCCGCGACGGCGTCGGAGCCGGCGCCGCTGCTGTACATCGCTCCGTACGCCGGCACGGCCATGGGCGAGTACTTCATGTACAACGGCAAGCACGTGCTGGTGGTGTACGACGACTTGTCCAAGCAGGCCGCGGCCTACCGCGAGCTGTCGCTGCTGCTGCGGCGGCCCCCGGGCCGCGAGGCGTATCCGGGCGACGTGTTCTACCTGCACTCGCGGCTTCTGGAGCGGGCGGCCAAGCTCAGCGACGCGCTGGGCGGCGGCTCGCTGACGGCGCTGCCGATTATCGAGACGCAGGCGGGCGACATCTCGGCCTACATTCCGACCAACGTCATCTCCATTACGGACGGCCAGATCTTCCTGGAGTCCGACTTGTTCTACGCCGGCGTGCGGCCGGCCATCAACGTGGGCCGGTCGGTGTCCCGCGTCGGCGGCGCGGCGCAGGTGCGGGCCATGCGCAAAGTCGCGGGCCACTTGCGCCTGGAGCTGTCCCAGTACCGGGAGCTGGCGGCCTTCGCGCAGTTCGGCTCGGACCTGGACCGGGCCACCCAGGCCCGCCTCATCCGGGGCCAGCGCACGGTGGAGATTCTGAAGCAGAGCCAGTATGCGCCCATGCCGGTGGAGGAGCAGGTGGTCGTCATTTACGCCGCCACCAACGGCTACCTGGACGACCTGGACGTCAACCTGGTGGGGGCGTTCGAGAAAGGCTTCCTGGCGTATTTGCACAACGAGCAGCCGGACATTCTCGAAGCCATCCGGACCACCAAGGACCTCAGCGAGGAAACGGAAGAGAAGCTGAAGCAAGCCGTGGTGACGTTCAAGGAGCGGTTCGTGGCCGAACACGGCGCGGCGTAAGCCGACGCGGCTTTGGCCGGCGCCCGGGCGGGGCCGGCTGGACGAAGGTGGGGAATGTCGTTGGCCGGACAATCGATGCGGGATATTAAGCGGCGCATAACCAGCGTCAAAAATATCCAGCAGATCACCAAGGCGATGGAGCTGGTCTCCGCCACCAAGCTGCGCCGGGCGCAGCAGTCCGTGGAGACGGCCCGGCCCTATGCGGAGAAGCTGCAGGAAGTGCTGGACCGGCTCATCGCCGCGGAAGGCGTCGGCCGGGGCCGGCGCAAAGTGCAGCACCCGCTGCTGCAAGGACGGACCGTGGAGAAGGTCTGCTACGTCATCATGACCGGCGACCGGGGCCTGGCCGGCGCGTACAACGCCAACGTCTTGCGGCTGGCGGAGCAGACCCTGGCCGAGGAGACGCGGCCGTACGAGATTATCACCATCGGCCGCAAGGGCAACGAGTACTTGCAGCGCCGCGGCTACGAGGTGCGCCGGGACTTGATCGGCATCGGCGACGACGTGCATTTTCACCAGGCCCGGGATTTGTCGAAGATGCTGACGGAGATGTACACGTCCGGCGAAGCCGACGAGATCAAGTTCGTCTACACCCGCTTCCTGAGCGCGGGCTCCCAGCGGCCCGCGGTGGAGACGCTGCTGCCGCTGCGGGCGCTGGCCGCGGGGGCGGAGGCGGGCGACGAGGCGACCGCGGAAGCTGCGGAGGAGGCGGTCGTCGTGGCGGCCGACGCCGAGGAAGGCATCCAGTACATTTACGAGCCGTCGCCCGACGAAGTGCTGGGCCTGCTGCTGCCTCGCCACGTGGACATGCAGGTGTTCGCCATGCTGGTGGAGGCCAAGGCCAGCGAGCACGCGGCGCGCATGCGGGCCATGCGCAGCGCGTCGGACAACGCGGGCGAGATGATTCGCACGCTGACGCTGTCGTTCAACCGGGCGCGGCAGGCGGCCATTACGAAAGAAATTGCGGAAATCGTGGGCGGCGCCGAGGCGTTGCAGGCCGGCGCTGGCATGTGACAAGCGGGCGCCGCGGCGGGAGCCGGTTGCCGCCGCGGCGCATAGAGGTTGCATCGGCGCCGCGGCGGCTGCGTGAAGCTGCGGCCGGCGCCGGCTCACGAAGGGGGCACGAGCGATGAGCGAAAACGGGAAAGTGGTCGGGCGCGTGCTGCAGGTCATGGGTCCGGTCGTGGACGTGGAGTTCCCGGCCGGCCAGCTGCCTGAACTGTACAGCGCCATCCGGATTCAATCGGACAAGGAAGGCCAGAAGATCGACTTGACGCTGGAGGTGGCCCAGCACCTGGGCAACGACGCGGTGCGCTGCGTGGCCATGGCGTCCACCGAC
Organism: Bacillota bacterium; assembly: GCA_003387805.1. Lineage (GTDB taxonomy): Bacteria > Bacillota > Limnochordia > Limnochordales > ZCTH02-B6 > CALJUZ01. Next base: position 9,121 of record QGSR01000054.1, read on the forward strand.
GGCCTGGTCCGGGGCATGGAAGCGGTGGCTTTGGGCACGCCCATTTCGGTGCCCGTGGGCCGGGGCACGCTGGGCCGCGTGATGAACGTCCTGGGCGAGCCCATCGACGGCCAGGGCCCCGTCAAGGCGGAGCGCTACGACCCCATCCACCGGCCGGCGCCGGCGGTGGCCGAGGTCAAGCCCGCCAACGAAATTTTGGAGACGGGCATCAAGGTGATTGACCTGCTGGCGCCCTACGCCCGGGGCGGCAAGATCGGCCTCTTCGGCGGCGCGGGCGTGGGCAAGACCGTTCTTATTCAGGAACTGATCCGCAACATCGCCTACGAGCACGGCGGCTTCTCGGTGTTCGCGGGCGTGGGCGAGCGTACCCGTGAAGGCAACGACCTCTACTTTGAAATGAAGGAATCGGGCGTTCTGCCCAACGTCGCGATGGTGTTCGGCCAGATGAACGAGCCGCCGGGCGCGCGGCTGCGGGTGGGGCTGACGGCGCTGACCATCGCGGAGTACTTCCGCGACGTCGAGGGCCAGGACGTGCTGGTGTTCATCGACAACATCTTCCGCTTCACGCAGGCGGGCTCCGAGGTGTCGGCGCTGCTGGGCCGCATGCCCAGCGCGGGGGGCTACCAGCCGAACCTGGCCACCGAGAGGGGGCAGGGGCAGGGGGGGATTGGTGAGAGGAAAACAGGGTCCCTCA
>QGSR01000055.1 GCA_003387805.1 Bacillota bacterium
GAATCTCGAGGAGCTGGAGGCGCTGGCCGTCCGCCTGGCCGGGCGGGAGCTGCACGCCGTCATGCTTTTCGGCGGCGTGCTGGGCTTTTTCATCGGCGTGCTGCAAATGCTGATCGTCGTCTTCCTGGGCGGCAGCGCCTGACGGACGGCCCGGGCCGGCCCCCCGGAAGGTGCGCCGGCCGCATTGACAATCGGCCGCGCTCTTCCTATAATACGGGCCATACAGGCGGACAAGGCGCAGCGCACAGGCTATGCGGAGGACGAGTAGGGCGAGGGGCCGCCGCCCAGAGAGCCGGCGCCGAGGCTGCAAGCGCCGGCCGGCAGGAGCGCCCGAAAACCCCCTCCAAGCCGCCCGTCGAACGAAGCCGCCCGTGAGGCGTGCTTTCAGTAGAACGGGCCGGGTAGGCACCGTTATCTGCCCGCGAGGTGGACCCCGGGCCGCGCCGCGGGGTCAAGCCGGGTGGAACCGCGAGAGGGAGCCTCTCGTCCCGCGAGGGACGGGAGGCTTTTTTGCTGAACCGGCCGGCGCTGCGACACATTGCGATGTTTGATGTTTAAGGAAGGGGAAAGAGAGCGCATGAGCAACGAAATCGCCGTCACGCTGCCCGACGGAGCGGTGCGCCGCTACCCGGCGGGCACCACGCCCGCCGATATCGCCCGGGATCTCGGCGGACGCATGGCGAGGGAGGCCGTGGTCGCCCGGGTGGACGGGCGGCTGGTGGACTTGTCCCGTCCGCTGGAGCGGGACGTGCACCTGGAGCTGCTGACGGCCGACACGCCCGAAGGGCTGGAGGTGCTGCGCCACAGCACCGCCCACGTCATGGCCCAGGCCGTCCTGCGCCTCATCCCCGAGGCCAAGCTGGCCATCGGGCCGCCCATCGAGCACGGGTTTTATTACGACTTCGACCTGCCCGAACCGCTGACGCCCGAGATGCTGGAGCGCATCGAGGAGGAGATGCGCCGCATCATCCAGGAAGACTACCCCTTCACCCGGGAGGTGAAGCCGCGCGAGGAAGCGCTGCGGTACTACCGGGAGAAGGGCGAACCGTACAAGGTCGAAATTATCGAGGACCTGGAGGAGGACGCCGAGCTCAGCTTCTACAGCCAGGGCGAATTCACCGACCTGTGCCGCGGCCCCCACGTGCCGTCCACCGGACGCATCAAGGCGTTCAAGCTGCAGTCGGTGGCGGGGGCGTACTGGCGCGGCGACGCCCGGCGGCCCATGCTGCAGCGCATCTACGGCACGGCGTTTCCGAAAAAGTCGCAGCTGGAGCGGCATCTCGAGATGCTGGCCGAGGCGGAGAGGCGCGACCACCGCAAGCTGGGCCGGGAACTGGACCTGTTCAGCTTCCGGGAGGTGGCGCCGGGCTTCATTTTCTGGCATCCGAAGGGGTACACGCTGTACCGCACGCTCCTGGATTTCTCCCGCCGGCTGCAGGAGGCCCGGGGCTACCAGGAAGTGAGCACGCCGTGGATTTACCGCAAGCAGCTGTGGGAGACGTCGGGCCACTGGGACCATTTCCAGGACAACATGTTTCCCATCGCCAAAGACGACGACGAGATGGCCGTCAAGCCCATGAACTGCCCGGGCCACTGCGTCCTGTACGCGGGCGACGTGCGCTCGTACCGGGACCTTCCTCTTAAGATCGCGGAATACGGGCCGCTGGCCCGCTACGAGCCGTCGGGCACGCTGCACGGCGCGCTGCGGGTGCGCGGGTTTCACCAGGACGACGCGCACATTTTCGCCCGGGAGGACCAGATCGAAGAGCAGATCGCCGAAGTGCTGGAGCTGGTCGACGAGATCTACAAAGCCTTCGGCATGTCGTACGACATTTACTTCTCGACGCGGCCTGACAACTTCATGGGCGAAATCGAAACGTGGGACCGGGCCGAAGCCGCCCTGGAGCGGGCCCTGCAGGCGTCGGGCCGCAGCTACCGGCTGAATCCGGGCGACGGCGCCTTCTACGGGCCGAAGCTGGATTTCGAAGTGACCGACGCGCTGGGCCGCAAGTGGCAGTGCGCCACGGTGCAGCTGGACTTCCAGATGCCGCAGCGCTTCGGCCTCACGTACGTGGACCGGGACGGCAGCCACAAGCAGCCCGTCATGATCCACCGGGCCATCATGGGCAGCCTGGAGCGCTTCATCGGCATCCTGGTGGAGCATTACGCCGGCGCGTTCCCGCTGTGGCTGGCGCCGGTCCAGGCCCGGGTCATCTCCATCGCGGACGACCACGCGCCCTACGCCCGGGAGATCCGGGACAAGCTGGCCGCCGCGGGCTTCCGCGTGGAGACCGACGACCGGAACGAAAAGATCGGCTACAAAATTCGCGAGGCCCAGGTGCAGAAAATCCCGTACATGCTGGTGGTCGGCGGGAAAGAGGTGGAATCGGGCACCGTCGCGGTGCGGCACCGCAAGCAAGGCGACCTGGGCCCCATGACGCTCGAGGCCCTGGTCCAGCGCATGCGGGGCGAAGTGGAAAGCTACGCCCAAGATTGACGCACGTACGAACATTTTGTTTGACGGGCGGCGGGCGGGCGTGTTATACTTGCGTCGGCTTTTTTGCAAGCAGAAGCGGTACCCGCTTCTCACCCGGCGACGCCTGCGGGTTGTTGCCGCGGTTTCGTAGGAGCCGTCGTCTCGCCGCCGCGCGCCGCGCAGCGGACCCATACGAGATCGATCCTGCGAGCGGGTGCCGTGGAGCACCCGCTTTTTTGGTTGCCGGGACAATGTCTTGGAGGTGATCGTAACATCAGCAGAGACCTTCGGATTAACCATCAGATCCGCGTCCGCGAGGTGCGGGTCATCGATGAGAACGGCGAGCAGCTGGGCATTTTGCCGACCCACGAGGCTTTGGCCATGGCCCAGGAACGGGACTTGGACCTGGTTGAAGTCGCACCCAACGCGCGCCCGCCGGTGTGCCGCCTGATGGACTACGGCAAGTTCCGCTACGAACAGAGCAAGCGCGAGCGCGAGGCGCGCAAGCGCCAGAAGGTGCTGACGCTGAAAGAAGTGCGCATGAGCCCGAAGATCGACTCGCACGACCTTCAGATCAAGATGCGCAACGCCGAACGGTTCCTGAAAGACGGCGACAAGGTGAAAATCACGGTCCGCTTCCGGGGCCGCGAGATCGTCCACGCCGACATCGCGCGGCAGAAACTGACCGAGATGGCGGAAGAGCTGAAAGACATCTCGGTGGTGGAGCGGCCGCCCAAGCTTGAGGGCCGCCAGATGATCATGATTTTGGCGCCCACCGGCCAGGAGGCCAAGCCGCAGCCCGCCGCACAGCAATCATAGCGAGGAGGAACTTTCGTGCCCAAGCTCAAGACTCACCGGGGCGCGGCCAAGCGCTTCAAGAAGACCGGCACGGGCAAGTTCGTGCAAAACCGCGCCAACCGCAGCCACCTGCTGGAGCACAAGAGCTCCAGGCGCAAGCGCCGCCTGCGCTCCGCCGGCGTGCTGTCCGACGCGGAGCAAAAGCGCGTGCGCAAGCTGCTGCCGTACGCGTAAGGCGTCTTCGCGCGCACGGCCGCGGCGCGGCCGGTCCGGCGGCGCGCGCCGCTCGAGCAACAAAGGAACTAGGGAGGATGTGGCAACATGCCTAGGGCAACATCGGGTGTGGTCACCCGTCGCCGGCGCAAATATATCCTGAAAATGGCCAAAGGCTACCGCGGGCGCAAGAGCACCAACTTCCGCACCGCCAACCAGCAGGTGATGAAGTCGCTCCAGTACGCGTACCGCGACCGCCGGGTGCGCAAGCGCGAATTCCGCCGGCTGTGGATCGCGCGCATCAACGCCGCGGCCCGCATGCAGGGCCTGTCCTACAGCCGCCTCATCGACGGGCTCAACAAGGCCGGCGTGGAAGTCAACCGCAAAGTGCTGGCCGACCTGGCCGTCAACGACGCCCGGGCCTTCGGCGAGCTGGTCAGCGTGGCCAAACAGCAGCTGGGCGTGTAATTTGCTCTCCATATGACCCGCGTCATCACCAGCGTCGACAACGCCCGTGTCAAAGCGGCACGGGCGCTATCGCGTCCGAAGCGGCGGCGGGAGACGGGCCTGTGCCTGCTGGAGGGCGCCCGCGCCATCGAGACCGCGCTGGAGGCGGGCGCGGTGGTCCGGGACGTGTTCGCCGCTCCCGCGGCCCGCGCCGGCCAGCGAGGGCGCGCGCTGCTGGAGCGGCTGGCGCAGGCGGGCGTGGCGGTGTTCGACGTCACCGAACGCGTCCTGCAGTCCATCAGCGCCACCGAGACGCCCCAGGGCATCGTCGCGACGGCCGTCATTCCCGCCGCGGGCCCGGAGGAGTTTGCCGGCGTGGCCGCCGTCCTGGTGGCCGACCGTATCGGCGATCCCGGAAATCTCGGCACCATGGCCCGCACCGCCGCGGCGGTGGGCGCCGGCCTGTGGACCACCTTCGGCAGCGCCGACCTGTTCGACCCCAAGGCGCTGCGGGCCAGCGCCGGCACGGCGTTCCTGTTGCCGGTGCGGCAGCGGATGAGCGTGGACGAAGTGGCGGCGGAAAGCCGCCGGACGGGCCGGCGCCTGGTGGCCGCCGACGCGGACGGCCCGCTGCGCTACGACCAGTTCGGGTGGGACGCTCCCTTTGCCCTCGTCATCGGCAGCGAGGCCCACGGGGTGGACCCGCGGCTTCTGGAGGCGGCCGACGCGGTGGTGCGGCTGCCGCTGGCGCCGGGCGTGGAGTCGTTGAACGCGGCCGTCACCGCGGCGGTCTGCCTCTTCGAAGCGGCCCGCCGGCGCTGGCCCGGCGGGGCTGCGAAGCCCTTCACAAACTTGTAACCGGCGGCTCGGCTGTGATATAATCTCGGCAACGGCGGCTCTTCGGTCGCCTTTGGCGCGTGCAAGGCACCGGACCTACACGGCATGGGAAGGTGGGAGTGTCGCCATGCTCACCGCCGACTTTTTCTGGAAAGTGTTCGAGTCCACCGGTTCTATCACAGCGTACTTGTTGTACCGTCAGTTCCGCGCTTACGTCAATTGACTCACGGCGCCGTCCGGACCAGGGGACGGCCGAGACATACAATCGACCGCGACAAAAGCGATGCGAGAGAAGAGTACACCGCCCGGCGCCGCCAGGGAGGCCACGCCGTGACTGGAAGCGGGCTCGGTATGCAGGCGGTGGAAGTTCGCTCTCAAGCTGCAGGCTGAACGCCGGCGCGCCCGGGGCGAGCCGGTCCAGTAGGCCGTGCCGGACCCGTACCGTTATCGGGCAATGAGGGAATTCGGGCCCATCCGGGCCCGGATTAACAAGGGTGGTACCGCGGGAGTCGCCTTCCGTCCCTGGACGGGAGTGCGGCTTTTTTTGTTGGACCCCAAGACGCGTCGGCCGGTGGGGCCGGCGGGGAACGATGGAAGCGAAAGGTTGTGGTGCTGTGCGGGAAAGAATCGCCCGGCTGCGGGAAGACGCCGTCGCGGCCCTGGAGGCCGCGGAGCGGCCGGAGGACGTGGAACAGCTGCGTGTGCAGTATCTCGGGCGGAAGGGGAAAGTCACCGAGCTCTTGCGCGGCATGGGCAGCGTGCCCCCCGAGGAGCGGCCCCACGTAGGCCAGCTGGTCAATGCCTTGCGGGAGGAGCTGGAAACCCTCATCGGCCGGCGCAAGGAGACGCTGGCCGCGGCGGCTCTCGAGGCGCGGCTGAAAGAGGAAACCATCGACGTGACGCTGCCGGGACGGGGTCCGGTACTGGGGCGCCGGCACCCGCTGACGCTGGTGCTGGACGACATCAAGAAGGTGTTCATCGGCCTGGGCTTTACCGTGGTGGAAGGCCCGGAGGTGGAGACCGACTGGTACAACTTCGAGGCGCTGAACATTCCGCCGGATCATCCCGCCCGGGACATGCAGGACACGTTTTTCATCACCGACGACATTCTGCTGCGCACGCAGACGTCGCCGGTGCAGATCCGGACCATGAGCGCGCAGGAGCCGCCCGTGCGCATCATCGCGCCGGGGAAGGTGTTCCGGGTGGACGCGGACGTCACCCATTCGCCCATGTTCCACCAAGTGGAAGGCTTGTACGTCGACGAAGGCGTCACCTTCTCGGACCTGAAGGGCACGCTGACGGTTCTGGCCCGGGAGCTTTTGGGCCGCCGCCCCGTGCGCTTCCGCCCCAGCTATTTCCCGTTTACGGAGCCCAGCGCCGAGATGGACATCGAGTGCATCATGTGCCACGGCGCCGGCTGCCGCGTCTGCGGCAACGAAGGCTGGCTGGAGATTCTGGGCGCCGGCATGGTCCATCCGCAGGTGCTGCTCAACGTCGGCTACGATCCGGAGCGGTGGACGGGCTTCGCGTTCGGCATGGGCATCGAGCGCATCGCGATGCTCCGCTACGGCATCGACGACATTCGGCTGTTTTTCGACAACGATCTCCGCTTCTTGCGTCAGTTTTGAGGTGTTGACCCGATGCGAGTATCCTACAACTGGCTGAAAGAGTACGTCGACATCCCGTGGCCCGTGGAGGAGCTGGCCGGGCGCCTTACCATGGCCGGCTTGCTGGTGGAGCAGATGGAGCCCATGAGCCGGGATCTGGACGACATCGTCGTGGCCGAGGTGCTGGACGTCGCGCCCCACCCCGCGGCCGGCCAGCTGTTGGTCGTGCGGGTGCGGGCCGGCGCCGAGGAGCTCACCGTCGTCACCGGGGCGGACAACGTGACGAAGGGCGCCTTGGTGCCCTTGGCCAAGCCCGGCGCCCGGCTGCCGGGCGGCACGGTCATCCAGCGGGCCGAGCTGCGGGGCGTCGTCTCGGAGGGCATGCTGTGTTCCGAGGCGGAGCTGGGCACGGGGGACGACGCGGACGGCATCTGGCTGCTGCCGCCGGACGTGCGGCACGGCCGGCCGCTGGTCGAGGAACTGGGCCTGGACGACGTCATCCTGCACCTGGAGGTGTACCCGAACCGGCCCGACTGCCTGTCGGTCATCGGCGTGGCCCGGGAGGTGGCCGCGCTGACGGGCGGCCGGCTGCGGCTGCCGCCCGCGGAAGCGGACGAGCTGGACGAGCCCGCTGCGTCCTTGACGTCGGTGGACGTGCAGGCCCGCGACTTGTGCTCCCGCTACGCGGCCCGCATCCTCGACGGCGTGAAGATCGGGCCTTCGCCCGCCTGGCTGCAGCAGCGGCTGCGGGTGGCGGGCATGCGGCCCATCAACAACGTGGTGGACGTCACCAACTACGTCATGTGGGAGTGGGGTCAGCCGCTGCACGCCTTCGACTACGACCGGCTGGAGGAAGGGCGCATCGTCGTGCGCCGGGCCGCCGCGGGCGAGGTCATCGTCACCCTGGACGGCAGCGAACGGAAGCTGTCGGAGCAGATGCTGGTCATCGCCGACGCGTCCCGGCCCGTCGCGGTGGCCGGTGTCATGGGCGGCTTGGACAGCGAAGTCACCGAAGGCACGACCCGGCTGCTGCTGGAGTCGGCCACGTTCCATCCCGTATCGGTGCGCCGCACCGCCCACGCGTTCGGTTTGCGCACCGAAGCGTCCCATCGCTTCGAGAAGGGCCTGGACCCGAACCTGGTGGCGCCCGCCGCCGCCCGGGCCGCCCGGCTTATTCAGGAGCTGACGGGCGCGGCCGTATACGCCGGCGCGGTGGACGTGTACCCCGAACCCGTGCAGCCGTGGACGGTTTCGTGCCGGCCGGCCCGGGTCCGCCAAGTGCTGGGGGCCGACGTGGCCGACGAAGCCGTCCGGCGGTATTTGACGTCGCTGGGGTTCTCCGTTGACACCGGGGCCGACGACCAGGGCGCGTGGGCGGTGACGGTGCCGACCTACCGCCGGGACGTGACCCGGGAAGAAGACCTGATCGAAGAAGTCGCACGGCTGTACGGCTACGATCAGATTCCGTCCACGCTGCCCGGCGGCGCGGGCGCGGTGGGCGGGCAGGAGCCGCCGCTGCCGTTTCTCGATCGGGTGCGGGACGTGCTGACCGCACTGGGCCTGAGCGAAGTGCTGACGTACAGCTTCGCCGATCCCGCGTGGCCGGACAAGCTGAACTTGCCCGCGGACGACCCGCGCCGGGCCGCGGTGCCGCTGCGCAACCCCTTGCGCGAGGATCAGTCCCGGTTGCGGACGACGCTGGTGCCCGGACTGCTGGAGGCGGCGGCCCGCAACGTCTCCCGGCGGGTCACCGACGTACACGTCTTCGAGGTCGGCGCGGTGTTCGCGCCCAGGCAGCTGCCCCTGACCGAGCTGCCGGACGAGCCTCGGCGCATCGGCATCTTGATGACCGGCCCGCTGCCCGAGCAGTGGTGGGGCGGAAAGCCCCGCGTCGCCACCTTTTACGAGGCGAAAGGCGTGGTGGAGCAGCTGCTGGAGAGGCTGGGGGTGGCGGCCCGCTTCGAGCCGGGCGCGGAGCCGTACCTGCACCCGGGGCGCCAGGCGGCCGTCATCGCCGGCGGGCACACCGTGGGCGTCGTGGGCGAGGTGCATCCCGAGGTCGCGGAGCGGTTCGAGCTGGACGGGCGCCGGGTGTACGTGGCCGAGCTGGACGCGGACCGGCTGGCGCAGGCCGAGTCGCGGGAAGTGCGGTTCGTGCCGCTGCCGCGCTACCCCGCGGTGCAGCGGGACATGGCGCTCTTGGTGCCGAAAGCCGTGCCCGCGGCCGCGGTGGTCGAGACCATCCGGCGCGCCGGCGGCCAGCTGGTGGAGTCGGTGTCGCTGTTCGACGTCTACGAAGGACCCCAGGTGGAAGCCGGCCAGCGGAGTCTGGCCTTCTCCATCCGGCTGCGCCACCGGGACCGGACGCTGACGGACGAAGAGGCCAACGCCGTCGTCGACGGCGTGGAGCGGGCGCTGCGGGAGGAGCTGGGCGTGCGGCGGCGCGTCTGACGCGCCGCGGGCGCCGCCCGGGCGGCCGGGAGGAGTTCCCGCGCGCCGACACGAAAACGAAGGCTGAACATTCGGCGCCAGGGGGGACCCCGATGGCCCAAGCGCAAGACGCCGCAAAGAACAAAGCGCGCGTGCGCGTCATCATCGGCGACGAGGAGTACGTGCTGCGCGGCGAGGCCGAGCCCGAGTACATCGAGCTGCTGGCGAAGACGGTGGACGAGACGTTCACCCGTCTGCAGACGGCGTATCCCAACGTGCCGCGGCACCGCGTCGCCGTGCTGGCCGCCATCCATCTGGCGGACGAGGTGATGAGGCTCCGGCGGGAAAACGCGGAACTGGTCGGCCTGCTGGAGGAGGTCAAGTGAACGGGTGAGCCGGCGGCGCCGCCGGCTTCACTCGCGCTGAGGTGCTGCCACGGTGAAAAACTTGCAGCTGGCCGCCACGCTGGCGGAGATCGCTGATCTGCTGGAAATCCTGGACGAAAATCCGTTTCGCATCCGGGCCTACCGGCGGGCGGCCCGCAGCATCGAGCTGCTGCCCGAAAGCATCGAGACCATTTGGCGGGAAGGGCGCCTGGGCGAAGTGGAAGGCGTCGGCAAAGGCATCGCCGCCGGCGTCGAAGAGTGGCTGACGACGGGCGCCATCGCCTTCCACCAAGAGCTGCAGGAGCGGGTGCCCCGGGGCCTGCTGGAAATCGTCCGGGTGCCGGGCGTCGGTCCGAAGACGGCCCGGCTTTTGTACGAAGAGCTGGGCGTCCGCAGCCTGGATGAGCTGGAGGCGGCCTGCCGCGCCGGCCGCGTTCGCACCGTCAAAGGATTGGGCGCCAAGACCGAGGAGAACATTTTGCGCGGCATCGAGCGGGTGCGCCGGCATTCGGAACGCACGCCGCTGGGCGTGGCGCTGCCCGCGGCCCGGTCCATCGTGGCCGAGCTGGAACGGCTGCCCGCGGTGCGGCGGGCCGCCCGCACCCGCCG
>QGSR01000056.1 GCA_003387805.1 Bacillota bacterium
CCGACGGCCTGGCCGACACCTTGCGCAAGGCGGCGCAACGGGAAGTGCGGGAGCGGTACGCGTGGGCCGGCATCGCCGAGCAGACGGCGGCGGTATACGAGGAGGTCCTGGACGAGTACGAGCGCAGCAGCTGGGAGGCGGCGGAGGCCCGGCGCAGGTCCGAGGCCGCGGCGGTGTGGAACGCGCTGGTGCGGCTGGTGGGAGCCGCCGCCAACGGGCACGCCGCACCCGGCGGGGCCGTCGGCGACGAGACCGGCCGGGTAGCCCGCGGCGGCTTCGGGCGCTACACGCCGGCGGCCGATGGGGAGGCCTATGCGGGCACGGGCGCGGGTCTCGCCGGGGAGCGGGCAGACGGGGCGCCGGACGGGGCGCTGGACGGGGCGCCGGATGAGCTCGTGGCCCGGATTCTGACCCGAAATCACGACGCCGGCGACGAGCGGGCGGCTCCAGCCGCCGTTGCCCGCCCTTACGAATCGGCCGGGGCGGGCGTGGCCGCGTTCCGCAGGCTGCGGTGAGGGGCTATGCCGCGTGCCGCAGGCTGCGTCGAAGGCTGTCGCGTGCGGCAGGCCGTGGTGATGCGGGGCCTTGGCCCGTACTGCACGCAGCGTTGAGGATCCTAGCGTGCTGCAGGCTGTGGTGATGAGGGCCTTGCCCCGTGCCGCACGCTGCGTTGAGGGACCGTCGCGAGCGGCAGTTTCCTGTGAGGACCCTTGCCAGGTGCCGCGCGCTGCGTTGAGGCCCCGTCGCGTGCCGTCCGTTGCGGAGAGCGGCCGTGTCCCGTTCCCGGCGATACTTTGTACTCGCGTGACAACAAATCGCCGCGACAGTGACATCAGTGACTATCGACGCACGAAAGAGTGTCACCAAAGTACAAAGTCACGCCTGGTCCTCGGGCGGGAACCGGCGCCCGCAGTCCGTGCCGACGGTGCGGCGGTGAAAAGCCGCGCCAGGACGATGTTTCCGCTGTGGCACGATGGGAGCCGAAACGGCGAGGAATCGCGGGGCGAACGGCGGGGCGGAACTTTGTACTCTCGTGACACTCGTTTTTGCATCCAGTGACTTGTGTGTCACTCTCTCGCTGGTCCTTCGTCAATAGAGTACAAAGTTCGACTGGAACTTCGTGGCGCCGGCGCGGCCGCTTTGCACACCGTCCCGCGCCCATGCGAAAAGCCCCACCCGGACGGTGTTTGCATCGCAGCCTAATTTGTGGAAAATCGCGGGGCCGTGTCGAGGAAGGATGCGCCGCCGAGGTTTGTACTCTCGTGACAATGGATCGCCGCGACAGCGACACGGGTGTCACTCGACGCAAAAAAGATCGTCACGAGAGTACAAAGTTCGGCGACGGCTCGGCGCTGTTCTCGGTGTCGGCCGCAGCCCCGTCGGTGGCGGGACCTGAAACCTGCATGCGGACGGGGTTTTCACCGGGGACCAGAACGCGCCGGACACGGCCGCCCGCACAGCCCGCGGTCGGAAGCGGAAGTTTGTACACCAGTGACAATAAATCGGCCGGATATTGACACCAGTGTCATTAGATGCCGCCGAGGTTGACACGAGAGTACAAAGTTTCCCCGGCGTACACGCGATAGTCCAGCCACGGGAAGAGGTTGTCCCGCGCCTCCAGCTCAGCAAGCCAGCCTTCGTCCACCGCGCCGCTCCGGATCTGCTCGTACAGCCGCGCAAATCGCCCCAGGTGGTCTTGCGTGCGCTTCACCGCGTATTCCACCATGGTGCCGGTCTTCATGATAAAGGCCCAGTCGCTGCTTTGGGCCAGGAGGAGCTCTCGGGCCGCCTGGTTGAGCGCCCGTCGGGTCAGCGTATCGACGCCGGTGGAGGCGCCGGCGGAGGCGCATGCGGAGGCGCGGGCGGAGGCGCATGCGGACGGGTCGGCAGACCCGCCGGAAGACGCGCGGGCGGAACCAACCGCGTCAGCCGGCGCGTACGTGTCCGCCAGCTCCGCCATGCGCTCGGCGGCCTTGTGCAGGTGGCGGTAAATCCAGTCGTTGGCGCCGTTCAGCCACACTTCACTGTAGCCGTTGTAGCCCCAGCTGGACATGGACGGCCGAACCACCTGGTTCCGGGGGAACATGTCCAGATACTCCGACGGCGTCACCAGCCGGAACGTGCGCTGGTCATAGGCCGCCTTGCGGATGAAAAAATCCAGCCATTGCGGGCCTTCGTACCACCAGTGGCCGAACAGCTCCGCGTCGTACGGGGCGACGATGAGCGGGGGCCGGTCCATGCGGGTGCGCAAGTACTCGATCTGGCGCTCCCGGTTGAACATGAAGTTGCCGGCGTGGACGGCGGCTTTCTCCCGGGCCGCGTCGGGGTCGTACACCCGCTTGTCCGCGGTCTGGCCGGTGATGGCGTAGTACTTGATGCCCACGTGGCGGCGCACGTCGGCTTTCAGCCACGGCCGCACGTAGTCGAAATCCAGGTCGTAGCCGATGTCGCGGTAAAAGTCCCGGTAATCGTAGTCGCCGGGATAGCCTTCTGTGGCGCTCCACACTTGTTTGGACGTTTCGACGTCGCGCCCGAAGGCGGCCACGCCCGAATCGGCGCAGTACACGGGCGCATACACCGCATAGCGCGGCCTGGGACGGGCGTGCAGCAGACCGTGGGTTTCGCAGACGAACCAGCGGATGCCTGCACGGGCCAGCCATACGTCGTCGGGCGGGCTGTAGCCGCACTCGGGCAGCCAAAAGCCTTGGGGCGGCCGGCCGAAGACGCGCCGGTGGGCTTCGACGCCCACGTCGATTTGGGCCCGCACCGCCCGCTGGTTGGGCGCCATCAGGGGCAGGTAGCCGTGGGTGGCCGCGGAGGCGATGATCTCCAGGTGACCGCTGTCCTGGAAGCGGCGAAAGGCCGCCGTCAGGTCGCGGCCGTACTCGTAGTCAAACTTGCGCAGGGCGAAGCGGAAATGCTGCAGGTACATGTGGGCCAGGCGGTTGAAGGCCGGCTCGTGCCGGGTGCGCACCGTTTCGCGGTGGGCCAGCTCCACGAGCCCTTCGATGTGGCGGACGCACCGCTCCTGCAGCAGCGGGTCCGTCAGCATGGCCGTCAGGGTGGGCGTCATGGACATGGTCAAACGCCAGGGCACGCCGTCCCGCACCAGGCGCTCGAAGACGTCGAGCAAAGGAATGTAGCATTCGATGACGGCTTCAAACAGCCAGTCCTCCTCGAGAAACGCCACGTGCTCGGGATGGCGCACGAAAGGCAGGTGCGCGTGCAGTACGAGGGCCACGTAGCCGCCCGGGTGGTTCAAAGCATCTTCCCTCCAGCGGTAGAAGCGGGACTGACCCCGGCGGCGGGATTTGGGCTGAATCCCGCCGTTGAGATGGGCCTGAACCCAGCCATGAGGCCCGGGCCGTGCCCACCCGTAAGGCCCGGACTGAACTGACCTGTGAGGCCCGGACTGAACCCAGCCATGAAGCCCGGACTGAAGCCGATGTCAACCGCCTCGAGGCCGGGCCCCCGGCTGACCGCCAGCCGCCGGCGGCGGGACCACTCCGTCTGAAATTCGGGGCTGCCGCCGGTGCCGACGGCCCGGGGCACCAGCCGGTAGATGTCCTCGATGGTCATCCAGTCGGCGTCGAAATCGTCCGACGGCCGGCCCGGCGGCGTGGCCACGGCCCGGGAGCGGGCGATGGCGACGAACGCCTCGCCCCGCCGCGCGCCGATTTCCGCCGCCAGGACGAGGCCCGGGGTCCGGGTGTGCACGTACCAGCTGGACGCGCCGGCCACGTGGAACTCGGCGCACCCGCGCGCGTCCTCCCGCCGCCAGTGGGCCGCGAGGTGAGGACAGCCGCCCAGGTCGTACACCCGCAGGACCGGCGCCGGCGGGCCGGAGCCGGGCAGCCGGCGGACGGCGGCATCCCAGCCTTCGGGCGTCACTTCCCAAAAGGCGAACACGCACTGCGGGTCGCGCACCAGCAGGGTCAGCTGATCCTGGCCGTACGCCCCCGGCAGCGGATACTCCTCGGCGTGGACGACGCCGCCGTGCGGGGGGCGGTGCGCCTCCTCCCGGGTTGACGCCGCCGCTTCGGGCGGCCGGCGCTCCGCCATCAGGTGCTGCGAACCGTGCGCCGCCGCTTCGGACAGATGGCGCTCCGCCATCAGGTTGTCCCAACCGTCCGCCCCCGCGGGCGGACGGCGCTCTTGATGCCAGTCGGTCGGGGATTCCACCGGGGGCCGGCCTCCTTCGAGTCCCGCAATAGCATGCCTAACGGACGGGCAGTCTATGATCCCGGCACATACATGATCCGCCGGCGGGTGCCGCAACCTAAGCGGGACGCCTGGCCGCCGCCCGGTCAACGCCGGCCCTTCGGAGGGATGACGATGCCACGCCCACTCGTCGTCGGCAACGGCCGCTTGCTCATCACGTTCGACGACGACTACGCCATGCGGGACTTGTACTACCCCCACGTGGGGATGCTCAACCAGCTCTGCGGGCACCCCAACTCTCTCGGCGTCTGGGCCGACGGCGCGTTCAGCTGGGTGGAGCAGGGTCCCTGGCGATGCTCCATCCTGTACGAGGACGATACGTTGATCAGCGCGGTGACGCTGACCAACGACGCGCTGGGCCTGCGCATCCGCGCCGCCGACGGCGTGCACTTCCGCCGGGATCTGTACATGAAGCGCGTCGTCGTGGAAAACCTGACGGATCACCAAAGAGAGGTGCGGCTGTTTTTCCCGCACGACTTTTGCATCGACCAGACCGACATCGGCGACACCGCGCTGTACGATCCTATCGCCGACGGCATCATGCACTACAAGCGCATCCGCTGCTTTCTTATCAGCGGCCGGGTGCCGGGCGCGCCCGCGGGCGAGCAGGGCCTCTTCCAGTACGCCACGGGAACGAAGCGGTTCCAGGGGGCCGAGGGCACGTGGCGCGACGCCGAGGACGGCTGGCTGGAGGGCAATCCCATCGCCCAAGGCTCGGTGGACTCCACCGTCAGTTTTCGCCTGACGCTGGCGCCCCGGGCCCGGGGGGAGCTCCATCTGTGGATCGCCGTCGGCGAAAGCTTTGAGGACGTGCGCCGGCTGCACGGCGTCGTGCGGGAGCGGGGCCTGCCGGCGCTGCTGGAGGAAACCCGCTCGTATTGGCGCACGTGGGTCAACAAGCACGAGCGGCGCTGGGCCGACCTGCCGGACGAGGTGGTGCGGCTGTTCAAGCGCAGCCTGCTTGTCATCCGGACGCAAATCGACCACGAGGGCGCCATCCTGGCCGCCAACGACACCGACATCCTGCAGTTCAACCGCGACCATTACAGCTACATGTGGCCCCGGGACGGCGCGCTGGTGGCCCACGCGCTGGACCGGGCGGGCTACACCGAGACCACCAGGGAGTTTTACCGCTTCTGCGCCCGCACTATCGCCCCGGGCGGCTTTTTCTGGCACAAGTACCACCCCGACGGGTCGGTGGGGTCCAGCTGGCATCCGTGGATTATCGACGGCGAGGTGCGGCTGCCCATTCAGGAGGACGAGACGGCGCTGGTGCTGTGGGCGCTGGGAGAATTCTACAAAATCGAGAAGGACCTGGAATTCATCGATTCGCTGTACGAGCCGCTCATCCGTCCGGCCGCGGACTTTTTGGCGGAGTACCGGGATCAGCGCACCGGGCTGCCCTTGGACAGCCACGACCTGTGGGAGGAGCGGCGGGGCGTGTTTACGTTTACGGCCGCGGCGGTGTGCGCGGGCCTGAAGGCGGCGGCCATGTTCGCCCGGCTGCTGGGGGAGAAGGACGAAGCCAGGCACTACCAGGCCGTGGCTGAACGCATGCGGGAGGCCATTCGGGAACAGCTGTTCTCCGCCGAGCTCGGGCGCTTCGTCCGGGGCCTGACCGTGCGGGCCGACGGGCGGGCCGCGCCCGACTCCACGCCCGAAAGCAGCGTCAGCGGCCTGTTCCTGCTGGGCGTGCTGTCGGCTGACGACCCGCAGATGGCCGCCACGATGGAGCGGCTCAAGGACGAGCTGTGGGTCAAGACGTCGGTAGGGGGCATGGCCCGCTACTTCCGGGACTACTACTTTTGCCGCAGCGAGCAGTTCGATCGCATCCCGGGCAACCCGTGGGTCATCTGCACGCTCTGGCTCGCGCAGTGGTACATCCGCACGGCGAAAACGACGGCGGACCTGGAGCCGGCGCTGCAACTGCTGCACTGGACCGTGGACCGGGCGCTGCCCAGCGGCGTGCTGGCCGAGCAGTTCCACCCGGAAACCGGCGAACTGCTGTCGGTGGCGCCGCTGACGTGGTCTCATGCCACGTTCGTGTGGACCGTCCTGGACTATCTGGAACGATACGCCGCGATTCGGGAGCGGGAGACGCTGGCGCACGTGTGGCACCTGCAGTCCTAGCCGGGAGGCGGCCGCCACGGCCGCCGCCGTCCCGGGCGCGTGCGGGAACGAATCTTGCCGAGGCCGTCCTCGGCGAGAGCGGGAACGAACCATCCCCTGCCGCCCTCGCCAAGAGCAGGAACGAACCTCGCGTTTCGAGAAGCACCCCGACGGGTGATGGTGCTTGGCGGAAGTGTGCGTGAAACGTTCGGAGCCGCGCCGGCCGACGGCGGCCCGCCGGGTGCTGCTGGCGCTGGCGGCGGTGCTGGCGGCGGTGTCGGCGGCCGTGGCGGGGCCTCCGCCCGCGGCGGCGCAAAACGGCGTGTTCCCGGAAGTGTACCGGCGGGAATCGTTCCTGATGCAGGCGCTGCTGCAGGCGGAGGCGGGGGATTTCCTCGGCGACGGCCGCACGGGCCTGGCCGTCTCGGGCCGCAACTACGAGACCAACGAGGCGTACGTGCACGTCCTGTACTGGGACGGCACGGACTTTCAGGTCGTCTGGCGCAGTCCCAACCTGTGGGAGCCCGCGAGCCACGTGGCCATCGCGGCCGGCGACTTCACCGGTGCCGGGCGTACCCAGCTCGCGGTGCTGACCGACCAGCGGCTGCGGCTGTTCCAGTGGGACGGCGGCGCCATGGTGCAAATTCACGAGCAGCCGGGCATGGGCGCGCCGGCGGAAATCGGCGTCGTGCGCCACCCGGACCATCCTTACGACCTCATCGCCGTCAGCCGGCGGCAGGGCGTCGACCTGGACTACGTCCCCCGCAAGAGCATCGAGCTCATCGGCTGGCTGGGCGGACGTTTCCGGCCGCTGTGGGAAACGGAAACCATCGGCCGGGTGCGGGCGCTGACCGGCGGCGATCTGACCGGCAACGGCTACTCCGAAATCATCGTCGAAGTGGGCAACAACATGACGCCGGGCTCGGTGCAGATTTGGGCTTGGCGGGACGGCGCCTACCGGCGCCTGGAGGACGCGCCCCTGCGGTCCGCGCCCGCCTTCGGTCTGGCCACCGCGGGCGGCGGGCGCCTGCTGGTCGTTGCGGACGACCGGGGCCGGGCCGCGGTGTACGAAATGCGGGACCGGCTGACGCTGTTGGGCGAGTCCGCGCCTTTGGGCTGGGCCGTGGCGTCGGCGGCCGCCGGCGACTTTTTCGGCGACGGCGGCGTCCAGGCCGTCGTCATCGGCTACCCCAGCCGCCTGCACGTGGTGCAAATCGTGGAAGGCCGTTAAATATGATGGTGACGACGGGGGAGAAGAAGGCCGGGCCGCGGCGCACCGTCGTTTTCAACGGGCGCGTCATGGCGCCGGGCGGAGACATCGAAGACGGCGTCGTCGTCATCGACGGCGGGCGGATTTCCTTTGTGGGCCCGGCGGCCGCCTGGCGCGAGGGGGGCGAGGCGGCCGCGGCGGTCCGGGTCGACGCGGAAGGCGGCTGGATTTGTCCCGGGTTCGTGGACATCCACGTGCACGGCGGCGGCGGCGCCGACGTCATGGACGCGGACCCGGACGCCTTGCGGACCATGGCCCGGACCCACGCCCGGTACGGCACGACGTCGTTTTTGGCCACCACCGTCACGGCGCCCCACGAAAAGCTGCTGGAAGTGGCCGAGGTGGTGGCGCGGATGGCGGGCCGGCCCGGGCATCCGGCCGGCGGTGCTCCCACGGGCGGGGCCCAGCTGCTGGGCCTGCACCTGGAGGGCCCGTACATCAACCCGCGGCGGGCCGGGGCGCAAAACCCGGCGCACATGCGGCCGCCGAATCTGCGGGAACTTGAGCAGCTTTACGAGGTGCTGGGTTCTGCTTGGCGAATTATCACTATTGCGCCCGAGCTGCCCGGCGCCGAGGCGGCGGTGCGCTGGCTGGCCCGGCGGGGCGTGCTGGTGTCCATGGGCCACACGGACGCGACGCACGACGAGGCGCGCGCCGCCGTCGCGGCGGGCGTGCGCCACGCCACGCACCTTTTCAACGCGATGCGGGGCTGGCACCACCGGGATCCCGGCTGCATCGGAGCCGTGCTCGACGACGACCGGGTCGGCGCGGAGATCGTCGCCGACGGCGAGCACGTCCATCCTTCCGCCCTGCGCCTGGCGTACCGGCTCAAGGGCCCGGAACGCCTGTGCCTGGTCACGGACTGCATCCGGGCGCTGGATATGCCCGACGGCGTCTACCGGCTGGGCGACGTAGACGTACTGGTGCGGGACGGGCGGGCCCGGCTGGCGGGCCGTGAGGACGCGCTGGCGGGCAGCCTGCTGACCATGTCCGGCGCGGTGCGGGCCATGGTGCGGCTGGCCGGCGTGCCGCTGCGGCAGGCGGTGACCATGGCGTCGCTCAATCCCGCCCGGGCCGCGGGCGTCGCCCGCGCCAAAGGGACGCTGGAGCCGGGCAAAGACGGCGACGTCGTCGTGCTGGACGACGATTTGGCCGTTCGAGCTGTCGTCGTCGCCGGACAAGTCGTTTATTCTCGATGAGGAGTTGGCCGGCGTGAACATTGTCATCGTGAAAGACTATGAGGAAATGAGCGCCAGGGCGGCCGAGCACGTGGCGGAGTTTATCCGCGGCCGCAGCCCCGTGACCATCGGGCTGCCTACGGGCAATACGCCCACGGGCATGTACCGTCGGCTGGTGGAGGAGCACCGCGCGGGGAAACTGGACTTCTCCGGCGTCACCACGTTCAACCTGGACGAGTACCGGGGGCTGGCGCCGGATCATCCCGCCAGCTTCGCCCGCTACATCAAGACGAACTTCCTCGACCATATCAACATTCCGCCGGGGCGGGCCCACTGGCCGTCGGGCACGGGCGACGAAGCCGAGGCGTGCCGGGAGTACGAAGCGGCGTTGGCGGCCGCCGGCGGGCTGGACCTGGTCATTCTCGGCATCGGCGTCAACGGCCATATCGCGTTCAACGAGCCGGGCACGTCCTTCGCCAGCCGCACGCACGTGGTGCCGCTGACGGAGGAGACCCGCCGCATCGCCGCGGACGGCAAGAATTTCGCCCGGCCGGAGGACGTGCCGGAAGCCGGCATCACTATGGGCGTGGCCACGATTATGAGCGCGAAGCGGGTGCTGCTCCTGGCGTCCGGCCCCAGCAAGGCCCGGGCGCTGGCCGCCGCCGTGGCGGGACCGGTCACCGAGGACGTGCCCGCGTCGGTGCTGCAGCGGCACGACGACGTCACCATCATCGCGGACGAGGCGGCCGCCGCCGGGCTGCCGGCCTGATCGCGGCCCAAAGTCCCGGCGACGAGGCGGCCGCCACCGACCTGATCGCGGTCTAAAGTCTCGGCCCGGGCCGACAAAGGGATTCCCTCGAACCGTGCGTTTGTCCCGTGCGCAATCCCGAAGTTTCTGATAAGCTGATGATGAAGGTGCTTCGGGGGGAGACGGGGGGTGAACGCATGGACATGGTGGACGTGCTCGACCGGGAGCAGCAGGCGGAGCTGCACGACGCGGAGCCGCAAGGCCCCGTCC
>QGSR01000319.1 GCA_003387805.1 Bacillota bacterium
CACGCCCCCCCCGGGCGGACCCCGCCGCGGGAACAGGCCCGCGAGGCGGCACGGCCGGGGCGCCACCAGCACGCCGGGGGGGCCCGGGCCGGGCGGGGGGGAGCAGGGCGGGCGGGGTGCCGGCCGCCGCCGTGCCCGTCGGCCGAACCCGTGTCTGCCACGGGATTTCGCCCGGGCGGACGATGACCCGGAATTTTTGGTTGCACCGCAACAAAAAGTTGCTTATAGTAGTCGTTGGGAGTTTTAGCACTCAGTCGAGGTGAGTGCTGATTATTTCCCGGTGGAAAATTACGGCGTGAGGAGGTCCAGCGATGAACTTGAAGCCCTTGTCCGACCGGGTAATCGTTCAGCCGCTCGAGGAAGAGGAGCGCACCGCGGGCGGCATTTTGCTTCCTGACACCGCCAAGGAGCGGCCGCAGCAGGGCAAGGTGGTGGCCGTGGGCCCGGGCCGGGTCAACGAGGAAGGCAAGCGCCTCGAGATGACGGTCAAGGAAGGCGACCGGGTCGTCTACTCCAAGTACGCGGGCACCGAGGTCGTCATCGACGGCGACGAGTACCTCATCATGAGCGAAGGCGACATCCTGGCGATTATTCAGGAGTAAGCGCCGCCGGCACGGCGCGGCCAGGAAGGCGCTGTTAGCACGGCGCGGTGCCGGACGTCAGCCGGGATCGCTCGTCCTATCGCCCATGACATTGAAACGACACTGACACAAGGAAGGTGAAACAGGTGGCAGCCAAAGACCTGAAGTACAGCGAAGAAGCTCGCAAAGCGCTGGAGCGCGGCGTCAACATTTTGGCGGACGCGGTTCAGGTGACGCTGGGCCCCAAGGGCCGCAACGTCGTGCTGGAGAAGAAGTGGGGCTCGCCCACGATTACGAATGACGGCGTGTCCATCGCCCGGGAGATCGAGCTTGAGGATCCGTTCGAGAACATGGGCGCCCAGCTGGTCAAGGAAGTGGCGACCAAGACGCAGGACGTGGCCGGCGACGGCACCACCACGGCCACGGTGCTGGCCCGGGCGCTCATCCGCGAGGGGCTGAAGAACGTGGCGGCCGGCGCCAACCCGCAGCTGCTCAAGCGCGGCATCGAGGCGGCCGTGGGGGCGGTCGCGGAGGAGATTCAGCGCATCGCCCAGCCGGTGGAGACGCCGGAGGCCATCGGCCAGGTGGCCAGCATTTCCGCTGACGACAAGGAAATCGGCCGGCTCATCGCCGAGGCCATGGAAAAGGTGGGCAAGGATGGCGTCATCAGCGTCGAAGAGGCCCAGACCATCGGCACCACGCTGGAAGTCGTCGAGGGCATGCAGTTTGACCGGGGCTACCTCTCGCCGTACATGGTCACCGACCCCGAGCGCATGGTGGCCGAGCTGGAGAATCCGTACATCCTGATCACCGACCGCAAGATCAGCAGCATCCAGGACATCGTGCCGGTGCTGGAGCGCATCATTCAGGCCAACCGGCCGCTGGTCGTCATCGCCGAGGACGTGGAGGGCGAGGCCCTGGCCACGCTGGTCGTCAACAAGATTCGCGGCGTGCTGCAGGTGGCTGCGGTCAAGGCGCCGGGCTTCGGCGACCGCCGCAAGGCCATGCTGCAGGACATCGCCATCGTCACGGGCGGCCAGGTCATCTCCGAAGAGCTGGGCCTGAAGCTGGAAAACGTCACCCTGGACATGCTGGGCCAGGCCGGCAAGGTGCGCATTACAAAGGAAGAAACGGTCATCGTGGAGGGCAAGGGTTCCAAGGAGGCCATCGACGGCCGGGTCGCGCAGCTGCGGCGTGAGCTGGAGGAGACCGACTCCGACTACGACCGCGAGAAGCTGCAGGAGCGGCTGGCCAAGCTGGCCGGCGGCGTCGCGGTCATCCGCGTCGGCGCGGCCACCGAGACCGAGCTGAAGGAGCGCAAGAGCCGGCTGGAGGACGCGCTGTCCGCGACCCGGGCGGCCGTGGAGGAAGGCATCGTGCCGGGCGGCGGCACCGTCTACGTCCAGGCGCAGAAGATTCTGGACGGCCTCGAGGCCGAAGGCGACGAGCTGACGGGCATCCGCATCGTGCGCCGGGCCCTGGAGGAGCCGCTGCGGCAGATCGCCACCAACGCCGGCCACGAAGGCGCCATCATCGTGGAGCAGGCTCGCGCGCAGCAGCCGGGCCCGGGCTTCAACGCCCTGCCAGGCCAGGTCGTTGACCTGGTGGCCGAAGGCATCATCGACCCGGCCAAGGTGACCCGTTCGGCGCTGGAGAACGCGGCCAGCATCGCCGGCATGGTGCTGACCACCGAAACGCTCATCGCCGAGATTCCGGAGGAGGAGCCGCCGGCGGGCGGCGCCGGCGGCGGCGGCATGGGCATGCCTCCCATGTAAGGCCGCCCACGCGGCGTCGCAAGGCGGCAACGGACACGCAAGGCGCCCCCTGCGCGGGGGCGCCTATTCGTACAGACAAGGCCCCCCGGCGCGGGGCGCTTTTTATTTCGGAAACAACCTTTGCGGCCGCAAACGCCGGAGGCCACCTTGCCCGGCGTCCCGCCCTTGTGCTAGGATGAGGAAAAAGCGCGGGAGATTGGAACACCGGGCCCGGGAGGCGCACGGCGCCCGCGGCGCCGTGTGGTTTTGGGGGCGGACGACGAAGTGCACGACGACATCGCCAAAGTATTGATCGACGCGGAAACGATTCAAGCGAAAGTGCGCGAGCTGGGCGAGCGGCTGTCCCGGGACTAC
>QGSR01000320.1 GCA_003387805.1 Bacillota bacterium
CCCTGCTCCAACGCCGACTTGACGCAGCGCGGCGTCCGGGCAGGCCGGTCAGCCGGTGAAGCGACCCACAGTGGGACGCAAACCATTGGAAGCGTCCCAAATTGAGACGCTTGGGCAAGGAAGCGTCTCACTGTGGGACGCTGGCGTGGGCGTCAATCAGAAGGAAGGCGGCGCGCAGCGCCACCAACATCCACAAATTGTAAAGGCCCAGGTACAGAGCTTGCTAGTTCTTGACAGTTCTGCCTCGCCCCCTGCTCCAACGCCGACTTGACGCAGCGCGGCGTCCGGGCAGGCCGGTCAGCCGGTGAAGCGACCCACAGTGGGACGCAAACCATTGGAAGCGTCCCAAATTGAGACGCTTGGGCAAGGAAGCGTCCCACTGTGGGACGCTCTCGGCGAATGGGAAAACAAGGAAAATGATGCGACGCAATGCGCACATCCATAACTTGTAAACACCCAGCTAGACGGCTTTACATACCGTCGACAAGACGCTGGGCCCGGCGTCATCCAACGGGCGAAAACCTTTGCGTCCGCAAATTGGGAGCCGGAAACGCAACAGCGTCCCATAGTGGGATGGAAAATTGAACAAGCGTCCCACTATGGGACGCTTGGGCCAAAAACTGACTCATTATCGGGTGCCCGTCCGTTGAACATGGAACCCACGTGTGTCCTTGTTCGCCGCGGACAGCAACAAAGCCCTCCGGCCACGGCAGGCCGAGGCCCTAGAACGAAGCCTTCGTGCCACGGCAGATCAAGGCCCTGATGCCGCGGCAGGACAAAGCCCTGGTGCCCCGGCAGAACGAAGTCCTCCGACCCCGGCAGAACAGAGCCCCCGGCCATGGCAGAACGAAGCCCTAGAACGACGCCCTCGTGCCACGGCAGAACAAGGCCCTGATGCCACGGCAGAACAAAGCCCTCACGCCACGGCAGAACAAAGCCCCCGACCACGGCAGACTGGCATCGAACTCCCGCTGCAGGGATGTCGGCGTACGATCACCGCCGTGGACGCCCGATGTCCGTGCGGTAATGGCAGCCTTCAAAATGAATCCGCTCGACGGCGGCGTACGCGGCGGCCCGGGCGGCCTCCAGATCCGGGCCCGTGGCCGTCACGCTCAGCGCCCGCCCGGCGGCGGTCACCAGCCGGCCGGCCTCGTCCCGGGCCGTGCCGCCGTGGAAAACGACGACACCGTCGGGCACGTCGTCCAGGCCGCGGATGGGACGGCCCGTGGCGAAGTCGCCGGGGTAGCCTTCGGCCGCCATCACGACGCAGCACGCCGCATCAACGCTCCACGCGGGCCGCACGCCGCTCAGGTCCCCTGCGGCCACGGCCGTCAGGATTTCCAGCAAATCGCCGTCAAACCGACGCATGACGGACTGGGTCTCGGGATCGCCGAAGCGGGCGTTGAATTCGAGGACTTTCGGTCCTTGCGGGGTCAGCATCAGCCCGGCGAACAGCACGCCTCGGAACGGCGTCCCCGCCTCGGCCAAAGCATCGATGGCCGGCTGCACGCACGTGCGCAGGATTTCCTCGTGCACGTCGGGCGGGCACTGCGGCACCGGCGTGATGGAGCCCATGCCGCCCGTGTTCGGACCCTGGTCGCCGGTGAAAACCCGCTTGTAGTCTTGCGCCGGCGGCATGGGGACGATGCGCCGGCCGTCGCTGAACACCATGACGGAAACCTCGGGGCCGGTCAGAAACTCCTCCAGAACCAGCTTGCGGCCCGCCCCGCCGAACGCCTCGCCGGACAGCATGGCGGCGGCCACGCCGGCCGCCTCCTCCCGGGAATGGCAAATGACGACGCCCTTCCCGCCCGCAAGACCATCGGCCTTCAAGACTAAAGGCGGCACGTCGTCGGCAGCCCGCTGGCCCCCGGGCCCGGCACTGCCGCCCGTGCCGGCACCCGTACCAGCGCCGGTGCCGCCCGCGCCGAAGTGTTCGTCAATGACCCGCATCGCTTCGTCCAGCGTCGTCGCCACGTGATACCGCGCCGTCGGAATGCCCGCCCGGGACATCAGCTCCTTGGCGAAGCTCTTGGACGATTCGATGCGGGCCGCGGCCGCCGTCGGCCCGGCGGCGGCGATGCCCTCCGCGTTCAGCCTGTCCACCAGGCCAAGGGCCAGCGGGTTTTCCGGGCACACGACCACCAGGTCGGCCCCCACCTCCCGGGCCGCGGCCACTTGCCCGTCCACGTCCGTGGCCGCCACCGGCAGGCAACGGGCCACCTCCTCGATGCCCGCGTTGCCCGGCGCGGCGTACAGCGCGCCCACCCCGTCACTCTGCGCAAGCTTCCACACGATGGCGTGCTCCCGGCCGCCGCCGCCGACCACCAGCACCGTCTTCTTGCGGGACAAAGGCGAAGCCCTCCTTCAACAATCAGTGCCGGAAATGCCGCCGGCCGGTGAAAACCATGGCGATGCCGTAGCGGTTGGCCGCCTCGATGGAGGCGTCGTCCCGAATAGAGCCGCCGGGCTGCACGATCACCGACACGCCCGCCGCGCCCGCGGCCTCCACCACGTCCGGGAACGGGAAAAACGCATCCGACGCCATGACCGAGCCCCGGGCGCCGTCGGCGATGCCTTTCACTTTGCCGGCGTGCGCGATGGCGTGGCGCGCCGCGTCAATGCGGTTCATCTGGCCGGCGCCGATGCCCACCGTCATGTCGTCTTTGGCCAGCACGATGGCGTTGGACTTGACGTGCTT
>QGSR01000321.1 GCA_003387805.1 Bacillota bacterium
GCGGTGACCAGGCGGAACACGATGGTGGCGCCGATGGCGCCGCTGAGGGTTCCCACCACGTCGCCCACGATGTCCAGCGTGAAGCTGGCCACCTGGTCTTGATGGCGCACCAGCCAGCTGGCTTCCCGCGCGCCGGGAACGCGCTGCACCGCCATCGCGTGGAACGGATCCTCGCGCGACGCGGTGGTGGCAACGCCAATCAGGTCAAACAGGATGCCGACGGCGACAATGACCAGCAGAAGAAGAAAACTCGTGAAAAGGTCAAGCCAGGCCAGAAGACCGGTGCTCAGAAGGGAGAAGACGATGGAAGTGAAAAACGTCAGTATGCCGACGCGCCAAAAGCGACTCAGTTTTGCTGTCCACCGTCCGTGTGAAAAAAGAGGTGGCAAGTGGCCACGCACCGGGTAAACCTTGTGGCTTAAGGTCCAGCAGGATTTCCCAACGCTCCTCCGCAGCGTCGCCGCCGCGGCGGTTTCCCCTTTCCGAGCGCTCTGCCGCGTCACCGCCGGCAGGGCTGGATTACCACTGAGCACACACCCTAATCCCCGGCGCGCTACCCCGCAGGGAACAGCCTAGGAGTTTTCCTCGGCGACGCTCATCGTCCCCTAGCCTCTTTTGCGCAACAATCTTCGAGCGGCAACGAACCCGCGGCCGTGGCCTTTGGCCCGCGGGTCTGAACCCGCTCTCCCGACTGCTCCGCTCAAGGCAGGCTACGCTGCACCCAACGCTCCCCGCACGGCGTGCGTGTCGCATCGAGCTGCAGGTTCTTCCCAAGCCGTAGCGACGGGGCCTCACGACCCGGCCGCCACGCACTTGGGTCTCCGCGGAAGCAGGGTCAACGCCTGCATGCCGTTGCAGATCGCCCCACTTCCTTAACCCCCAGCAGCAACCCCCGACTGGGCGTCGGGAGCCACCACCAGAGACTTCATCGATGTGCCCTGTCCGGATTTTTAGGCCCGGCTTCGGAGACGCGAGCACCGACTAGGATACTGCGCCACTTGCCCTTCGCAACGCCATTGTATCATACCGCCGCCCCGCGCCGCAACGCGGCGCCCCTCACCGGTCTCTGCCGACGGCGAAGTCGGCCAGAGCCGCCAGCACGTCCCGCCCGGGAGACGGCAGTCCGGCCACGGCCTCCCGGGCCGCGGCCGCGGCCTGCCGCGCCATCCTGCGGGCCTCCTCGAGCCCCACCAGCGCCGGATACGTGGCCTTGGCCCTTTCGCTGTCCCGGCCCGGCCGTTTGCCCAGCGCCTGCGGGTCGCCGGTGACGTCCAAAATGTCGTCGGCGATTTGAAACGCCAGCCCGAACGCGTCCGCGTAGTCGGTCAGCGACTGCAGCGTCTCCGGCCCCGCACCGGCCAGGAGCGCCCCGCAGCGCACGCACGCCCGGAACAGCGCGCCGGTTTTGCGCAGGTGGATGGAACGCAGGTGATCCACCGTGACGTCGGTGCGGCCTTCGGCCTCCAGGTCGGCCACCTGGCCGCCGATGAGGCCCATGGTGCCCGCCGCGTCGGTCAGCTCTTCAATGACGGCCAGGGCCGTCCCGGCCGAAACGCCCGCCAGGCGCGGCAGGCGCCCCAGCACCCAAAACGCATGCGTCAGCAGCGCGTCGCCGGCCAGCACCGCCATGCCTTCGCCGAACACTTTGTGGGTCGTGGGCTTGCCCCGCCGCATGTCGTCGTCGTCCATGGCCGGCAAGTCATCGTGGACCAGCGAGTACGCGTGAATCATCTCCAGCGCCGCGGCCAGCGGCAGGGCCTTCTCTTCGGCGCCGCCCGCGGCCCGGCACGCCGCCACGGCCAGCACGCCCCGCAGGCGCTTGCCGCCGCCCAGGGCGCTGTAGCGCATGGCCCGGTGGATGGTGGCGGGATCGTCCCCTTCCGGCGGCAGCAGGCTTTCCAAAGCCCGCTCCACCGCCCGGGCCTGCTCCGCCACGTACGCCATAGGATCAAACGTGGCTCGATCAAGAGATTCCGTCATCAATGGTCGTCCGTTTCCGTGGGAAGATCGGGTTCCAGGTGGGGCGCGTCCACTTCCTCGGCGCCGTCCGGCCCTGCCACCAGCACGCGGATGCGCGCCTCGGCCTCGTCCAGCCGCCGCCGGCAAAAGCGGGCCAACGCCACGCCTTCCTCAAACAAGGCCAGCGCCTCCTCCAGCCCCGCGTCGCCCCGCTCCAGCCTGGCCACCACCTGCTCCAGCCGGGCGAAGGCCTCTTCAAAGGTCGCCGGCCCGGAGTCCGCGTCGCCCCCGGCCCCCTCGGCCGGCTCTCCGATCTCCTTCATCGTCTCGTCCGTGTTCATGCAGCCTTTCCTCCCCGCTCGGTCCGTCCGGCGGTCCCCCCGGCGCCGGCCCCGCCCCTCAGCCGCCCGCGGCGTCGGCGGCCAGCTCCGGCGCGGGCGCCACGGCTTTCACGCTGGCCGTCAGTTCCGCGTCCACCACCCGGATCAGGAGTTCGTCGCCTGCCGCGACCTGGCCGCCGCGCCGCACCACCTGGCCCGTGTCGGCCCGGCGGGCCACGGCGTACCCCCGGGCCAGCGTCGCCACCGGGCTCAGCGCGTCCAGCTTGCCCGCCGCGGCCGCCAGCGCCCGCTCCCGCTGATCCAGCATGTCGCGGGCCGCGCGGCCGGCCCGCTCCTCCGCATCGTCCACCCGCTGGCGGTACTCCAGGAGGGG
>QGSR01000322.1 GCA_003387805.1 Bacillota bacterium
GCGAAGAGGCCTCCCCGGGCCGGCCCAAGCCCGACGGAGACCCGATGGTCCGGAAACCGGGCGGCCAGCTCCCCCAGAAGCGGTCCCGCCAGCTCCGGCCGCTCCAGCAGGCGGAACTTCTCCACGTACGTGTCGCTGTGCCGGCCCGACGTCAGCAGAAAATGGCCCGAGCGGACGGCGCCGCTTTCGCGCAGCACTTGCAGCACGCGCCCGGGCGGGTGTCCGGGTTCGGTCATCCTCGGCCCCTCCCCAACGCGGCCGCCAGCTCGTCGCGCATGCGCAGCGCCGCCCGGCGGGCGGCCGCGGCGAAATCGTCCAGCGTGCCGGGAGCGTCGGGGCGCTCCCGCCGCCAGGCGTACAAAATTTCCCGGGCGGAATTGACCAGCGCGCCCCGCCCCCGCTCATCGAACGCGGCCCGGGCCTCGGCCGCGCCGGCGCCTTGCGCGCCGTAGCCCGGCACGAGGAACACCACGCCCGGCATGCGGCGGCGCAGCGCCCGGGCCTCCTCGGGCACCGTCGCGCCGACGACGGCGCCTACGGGCCCGTAGCCGTCGTGGGTCGGCATGCCTTCGTTCCAGCGCACGACCAGGTCCGCCACCTGTTCGGCCACCGTCGCGGCCGTGCCGCCCCCCGCCAGCGCCAGCCGCTGCAGCTCGGCCCCGGAAGGATTGGACGTGCGCACCAGCACGAAAATCCCTTTCCCGCGACGGCGGCACGCGTCCAGGAAGGGCTCGACGCCGTCGGTGCCCAGGTACGGATTGACGGTGAGCGCGTCGGCTTCCAAGCCCGACGGGATGCGGGCCGTCCACGGCCCGTCGTCGCGGCCCGGCGTTGAAGTTTCGGCGGCGCCGAAGTACGCCTGCGCGTAGGCCGCCGCGGTGGAGCCGATGTCGTTGCGCTTGCCGTCCACGATAACCAAGAGCCCTTGGCGCTTGGCATAGGCGATGGTTTCCTCCAGCGCCCGCATCCCCGGCCAGCCGTACCGCTCGAAAAAGGCCACCTGGGGCTTGACGGCCGCGGCCACGTCCCGGACCGCGTCGATGACGGCGCGGCTGAACGTCGCGACGGCCCACGCCACGGCCTCGCGCGGGTCCTCGCATGCCCGCCGGCCCTCCGCCAGCACGTCCGGCGGAAACCACTCCGGCCGCGGGTCCAGGCCCACCACCACCGGCCCGCCCTTTTCCGCCACCGCGTCCGCGAGGCGCTTCGGGAACGGCGCGATGCGCCCGGCGCCTTCTCGCGTGCTCATGCGTCCAGCACCCGCCCTTCATGCATGACCAGCCGCCCGCCCACCAGCACGGCCCACGCCCAGCCCGTCAGCCTACGCCCGGCAAAGGGCGTGTTGCGCCCGAGGGAGCGGCCGGACTCGGGGTCTACGATGCGGGCGGCCTGCAAGTCGATGACGGTGACGTCCGCCGGCGCGCCCGGTGCCAAAGAGCCGCCGGGCAGGCCGAACAGGCGGGCCGGCGCGACGCTCATCCGCTCGATGAGCGCGGCCAGCGGCAACCGGCCGGGCAGCACCAGATCGTGCAAAAGCAGCGCCAGCGCGGTTTCCAGACCGCTGATGCCGAAGGGCGCCGCGTCGAACTCCAGCTCCCACTCTTCCCGGGCGAAGGGCGCGTGGTCGGTGAAAATGACGTCCACGACGCCGTCGCGCACCGCGTCCCGCAAGGCCTCCCGGTCCGCTTCCGTCCTCAGCGGCGGGTCGACTTTCCAGCGCGCGTCGTGGGCCTCCACGTCTTCGTCCACCGCCGTCAGGTGGTGCGGCGTGGTGCCGGCGGTCACCGGCACACCCCGCTCCTTGGCGCGGCGGACGAGCTCCACGCTGCCCGCGGTGCTGACGGGCGCGAGATGCAGCCGGGCCCCGGTCATCTCGGCCAGGATGACGGCGCGGGCCACGGCCGCTTCCTCGGCCGCGGCGGGGATGCCTTTGAGCCCCCGCACCGTCGCGGCCGCGCCTTCGTGCATGACGCCGTCGCCGGCCAGGCTCGCGTCCCGGGGGCGCTCCACCACCGGCAGATCGAACATGCGCGCGTATTCCAGCACCCTGCGCAGCACGCCCCCGTTCTGAATGCCGCCCGGATCCGCCAGGGCCACGGCGCCGGCCCGTTTCAGCAAGCCGGCCTCCACCAGCCGCTGGCCGGCCGCCTGCCGCGTCGCCGCGGCCATGGGGTACACCCGCACCGGCGCCCGGGCCGAGGCCTCCAGCACGAAGCGCACGCCCCCCGGGTCGTCCACGACGGGATTCGTCTCCGGCAGCGCGCACACCGCCGCAAATCCGCCCACGGCCGCGGCCTCGCACGCCGTCGCGATGGTCTCGCGGTGCTCGAAGCCCGGTTCGCCCAGCCGCGCGCCGGCGTCGATGAGGCCGGGCGCGACCACTTTGCCCGTGCAGTCCAGCACGCGGGCGCCGGCGGCCTCCGGCGCGCCCGACAAGTGGCCCGCTGCGGCGATGACGCCGTTTTCAATCAGCACGTCCATGACCTGATCGACCCCGGCGGCAGGGTCCACGACCCGCCCGCCTTTAAGCAGCCACGCCACGCCCGCCGCCTCCCGTCAGCATATACAGCACGGCCATGCGCACCGCCACGCCGTTGGTCACTTGCTCGTGGATGCGGGCCCGGGGATCGTCCAAAACCTGCGGCACGATCTCCACG
>QGSR01000323.1 GCA_003387805.1 Bacillota bacterium
GCGGCGGGCGAGCGAGGGCTGGGGGGGGGGGGAAGGCGGGCGGCTGGCCGGGGGCGGAAGGGCGCGGACGCTGGCGGCGGTGAAGCAGCGGCGGCGGGTATACGATCCGCGGCGCGTGCATGGCTTCGTGCTGACGCGTCAGGACGTGGCGGAACTGGCGGAGGCGTTGCGGCAAACGCCGGTGGCCCAGCGGCGCACGTGGCCGGGCCTGCAGCCCCAGCGCGCCGACGTCATCGTGGCGGGCGCCGTCATTGCACGGGAGGTCCTGTCCTGCCTGGGCGCCGAACGCATGGTCGTCAGCGAGAGCGACCTGCTCGAGGGCGTGCTGATCCGGAGCGCGCTGGCCGGCTAGGAAGGCCCCGGAAGCCTCGTTGACCGGGAAAAGAGGCCGAGGCTATAATGAAGTTGCATCTTATGCCGGAGTGGCGGAATGGCAGACGCGGGCGACTTAAAATCGCTTGGGCGATCCCCGTGCGGGTTCAAGTCCCGCCTCCGGCACCATTTTTTCGGAGGCGCATCGCTTGACGCCCACTCCTCTCAAGCCGAAATCGTGGCGCGACTCGTACACCGAGTACAAAGAAATCGTCGCGCCGCCGCACTGCAACCATCACGGCACCGTGTTCG
The DNA here is from genome assembly GCA_003387805.1 of Bacillota bacterium. Lineage (GTDB taxonomy): Bacteria > Bacillota > Limnochordia > Limnochordales > ZCTH02-B6 > CALJUZ01. The sequence goes on from QGSR01000323.1 coordinate 625, forward strand.
GCGGCCACATCCTGGCCCTCATCGACAAGGTAGCCGGGGTGGTGGCCATGGAGCACTGCGGTTCACCGTCGGTCGTCACCGCCAGCATGGACCGGGTCAACTTTTATCAACCCGTCAAACAGGGCCAAATCCTGCACTTGCAGGCGCGCTTGACGTACACGGGCCGCAGCTCCATGGAGATATTGGTAAGAGTTTACGGGAAGGACTTGAAAGACCCGGATCGGAAACCTTGGTTGACGTGCGAGGCGTTTACCACGTTCGTGCTGGTGGACGCCGAAGGTCGTCCGGTGCGGGCGGTGCCTCCTTTGTTGCTGGAGACGGAAGAAGATCGGCGGCTGTACGAGGAGGCGCTGGCTCGCCGCCAGGCGCGGCTGCGCGAACGCGGGACCGTTTCCTAGAATCGTTGTTGGACAAGCCGCCGCGCCGTGACGACGCAGATTGGGCCATGAGGAGTTGGTTTGCCGTGTCGGGCCGCATGCGTGTTGCCGCTGTCGCTGCTCTCGTCTTCATCCTGGCGGCGGGCGTGAGTGCCTACGCGCAGTCGGTGGGCCAGTTCTATCGCCACGAAGATCCCCGCTACTGGTGGTACGAATCCTACGATCGGTCGTTTGAAATCGCCTTGCCCGCCAATCCGATCTACACCGTGCACCGGGATTTGTTCGGCGAGACGACCGTCGAAATCCCGATGCGAGAAGGCGGGCCGTACCTTTGGATCAAGATTTTCCCGGGCGGCCAGGCGGCGCTGAACCGGGCCGTCAGCGCGGTGCAGCAGCAGTGGCAGCACGTGCTGACCGGCACGCGGTTGACGGAAAACCGCACCATCCTCACCCGCGTGGGCCTGAACGCGCAGTTTATCGTGCTGCAGGGACGCACGGCCACGGGCGCCAACGGGATGGTACGGGCGGTGTTTTTCAACAACGGCGATCGCAACGTGGCGCTGATTTGGGCCGGCGACGCGTCGGACTATACGGGCGACATCCAGGCGGCCTGGATTGAGGCGGTCAATAGCTTCTCCTGGCTGCGCTGACCGTCGTAGCCTGACGATCCTCAGGCCGGGCGGAGTGTCGTGCCGGGCGGGAAAACAACGGTCCTTGGCGGGCAAGACGTCGCGCGAAGTCCCGCTCGCCAAGGACCGTCTTTTTTTCGGACGTAGCCTTCTCCCCGCGGCGCCGCCGCTGCGGACGGCGAAATCAGCCGCTAAAGCGCGAAACGGTGAGGACGCGCAGCAGGTCGGCCGCGTCTTCGGCCCTGTCGGCCGTGTTCTCCATCGCGTCGATGAGATCGCGCAACAGCATCAGCGTACCGGCGGGCAAATCCATTGCGAACAGCCGCTCGTACAGGGACGCCTTCAGCACGTCCGCGTCTTCTTCAGCGCGCTCGACGGCGGCGCACAAGTCCAGCGCGGCACGCCGGTCGCCCGACGCCAGCTTGTCCAACGCCTCGTTCAGCTTCTTCGCCGCCTGCACCAACAGGTCGCCGAACTGAATCAGGCCTTCCCGGAGCGGCTCCGGCGGCGCTTCGCGGAACACGGCGAGCAGGCGGGCCGCCCCGTTGGCGCAGTCCACCACGTCGTCGGCGCGCTCGACCAGCAGCATCAGATCCGCGCGGTCGGCAGGCAAGAACAAACCTTCGGACAACTTCTCCAACAGTTCTCGGCGCAGTTCGTCCGCTTGCCGCTCCGCGTTGAAAATGCGCTGCTGATAGACATTAGCTTCATCCAGCTCGCCGGCGCAGAAGTGCTGCAGCACGCTGCGCAGGTGCTCCGCGACCTCGACTACTTTGTTCATGTGATCCCGCGAGGACAGCAACACTCGTTGCTGCTCTCGCATCCCCATCCAGCCGAAGAAGTTGCCCACCGCCGTCCCCCCCTGGTCAGACGATGCTTGATAAAAGGAAATACAAGACGAAGGATACAACGCCGGAAGCCGCCGGCGTTGCCGCCCACGCCAGGACGATGTCGCGGGCGGTGTGCATATCGATGCTGCGGCGCCCGAACACCAGGCCCACGCCAAAGATGGCGC
>QGSR01000324.1 GCA_003387805.1 Bacillota bacterium
GGTAGCGGATGGTCTCTGGCGAGATGCGCTCCGCCCGGGCCAGGCTGACGGTGCGGCGCTCGGCCCGGCGGACCACGGTGCGGGCCGCGTGGGCCAGGGCCGCGGCCCGGGGTCCGGCGGGCAAAATGAAGCTGCGCAGCCGGGGCAGCTCAGCGTCGAAGCGGTCGATGGCCTCCTCCAGCGCCTTGACGTGCCGTTCTTCGATGCGGGGCACCGCGTCGGCCTTGCGCCCGTCCAGGGGCGTGGCCAGGTCGGATCCCAGGTCGAACAAGTCGTTTTGCACCTGCTTCAGCACGGCGTCCACGTCCGCGTCCAGCGGCTCGGCCCGCAGCAGGCCGATGAAGCTGTTGGCTTCGTCCACGGCGCCGTACGCCTCCACGCGGGCCGCGTCTTTGCTCACCCGGGCGCCGGAAAACAGGCCCGTTTCCCCGGCGTCGCCGGTGCGCGTATAAATTCGCATAGTCGATGCCTCCCGGATGGAAAGCTTTTCGTGAAGAGGCGTCGCTTTTCCTACGGCAAACGGTATAATGGAGTACGGAAAAGGAGGTTGTGTGCGTGGCAAACATTGTCAACATCACCGATGCCGAATTCGATGAGAAGGTGGTGCAGGGCGAGGGCGCCATCGTGGTGGACTTCTGGGCGCCGTGGTGCGGCCCGTGCCTGCGCATCGCCCCCATCTTGGAGGAACTGGCCGAGGAGATGGCGGACCGCATCACCGTCTACAAGCTCAACACGGACGAGAACCAGAACACCGCCATCCGCTACCGCGTCATGAGCATTCCCACGCTCATCGTGTTCAAAAACGGCGAGGAAGTGGAGCGCATCATCGGCGCGATGCCGAAGGAGATGCTGAAGGCCAAGCTGGAGGCGGCCATCGCTTAAGCATCGGTTTCAGGCGGGGGTTGTTTTTCAAGGCGTTCGCGCGGCCGGCGGACGCCTTTCGCTTTTTTCGGATGCCAGGCCGCCGCGGCCCCCGGTTTTTGCAGGAACCGCCGGCCGGCCCCAGAATTTCAACTAGCACGGCGCCCGAGCCGGCGCCGGACCACCGCGCCCGGGCCGCCGGGCGGGCAGCGCATTTTGCGAACGGAGTGAAAACGTGTCGGAGGCGTTTAAGAAGCTGGAAACCGTCGTGGCGGAGCTGCGCGCGCTCAACGCGGCCGAATCCGTCATGGTGTGGGATCAAGAGACGTACATGCCGGCGGGGGGCGGGCAGGACCGGGCCGAGCATTTGTCGGTGCTGGCCCGCCTGGCCCACGAGAAGTGGACCGCGGACGAGGTGGGCGAGCTGCTGGAGTCGCTCAAGGCCGAATACAAAGACGCCGACCCGGACTCGTATCACGCGCTGTACGTGCGGCACGCGGCCCACTTGTACGAGCAGTCGCGGAAGCTGCCGCCCCGGCTGGTGGAGGAGCTGGCCCGGGAGTCGGTGCTGGCTACCGAGGCGTGGCGCAAAGCCCGGGAAGAGAACGATTTTCTCCGCTTCGCGCCGCATTTGGAAAAGCTGGTCGCGCTGACCATCGAAAAGGCCGAGCGGCTGGGCTACCAGGAGGACCGCTACGACGCGCTGCTGGATCAGTTCGAGCCCGAGATGCCGACCAAGGCGGTGGAGGAAGTGTTCGCGGAGCTCAAGCGGGAGCTGGTGCCGCTGGTGGAGGCGGTGGCCGCAGCGCCCCAGGTGGACGACGGGCCGCTGAAGGGGCGTTTTGACAAGCAGCGGCAGTGGGAGCTCAACCTGGACGTGCTGCGGGCCATCGGCTACGACATGGAGCGGGGCCGCCTGGACGAGTCGGCCCATCCGTTCACCATCAGCTTTTCCCGCAACGACGTGCGCATCACGACGCGCGTGTTCGAGGACGACTGGGCCTCGGCGCTGTTTTCCACGCTGCACGAGGCCGGCCACGCCTTGCATGCGCCGGGGACGGCCGCGGGCGTGGACGGCACGCCCCTGAACTGGCGCAGCTCCTTGGGCATCGGCGAGTCTCAGTCCCGGCTGTGGGAGAATGTGGTGGGGCGCTCCCGGAATTTTTGGGAGTGGCTGCTGCCCAAGGTGAAGGAGCGCTTCCCCGAGCTGGCCGCGGTGGAGCTGGACGCGCTGTACAAGGCCGTCAACCGGGTGGAGCCGTCGCTCATCCGGGTGGAGGCCGACGAGCTGACGTACAACATGCACATTTTCGTCCGCTTCGACCTGGAACGGGAGCTCATCGCGGAGCGGCTGAAAGTGTTGGAGCTGCCCGAGGCGTGGAACGAGAAAATGAAGGCCTACCTGGGCGTCGTGCCGGCCACCGACGCGCAGGGCGTGCTGCAGGACATCCACTGGTCCGGCGGCAGCTTCGGCTACTTCCCCACCTACACCCTGGGCAACGTGCTCAGCGTGCAGTTTTACGAGCAGGCGCTCCAGGACGTGCCGGACATTCCGGAGCAGATCCGGGCGGGCCGGTTTGACGCGCTGCGGACGTGGATGAACGAGCACGTGCACCGGTACGGCTCCATGTATCCGCCCATGGAGCTGGTGCGGCGGGCGATCCGGCGCGGGCCCGGCCCCCGCCCGGCTTTTACCCGGCCCCCGACCAACTCAACCGTGGTTTACGGGGGGTCGGGGGCGGCGGGGATGGCCCCCGCCGATGCCAGGGACCCCCCGTGTCG
>QGSR01000057.1 GCA_003387805.1 Bacillota bacterium
CGGCTCCGTCGCACGGCGCGACGCCCGCCGCCCTCGTCGCACGGCGCGACGCCCGCCGCCCTCGTCGCACGGCGCAACGCCCGCCGCCCTCGTCGCACGGCGCAACGCCCGCCGCCCTCGTCGCACGGCGCGACGCCCGCCGCCTTCGTCGCACGGCGCAACGTTGGTCTTGTGCGTGGCGGTGGGATTGGCCCGGACTGCCCGGGCGCGGTTGCGGCTTTGGCAGCACGGTCGTCACACGGTGGCCGCACAGTCGACGCCCGGTCGTCACCCGGTCGCCGCCCGGTCGGCCACGGCGGATGCCGATGGCCGGGTTACGGCACGACACGGCCAGCGGCGTCCGGCCTCCAACGCTCGCTCTCGCCGGCGGGTTTGGCTCGGCAGGCGACTTCCTCTTTGCGTTTGTTTGAAGCGACGACTACGCCCGCACCGGCTGGACCGTGTGCTCCTGGACGAAGGCGATGAACTTTTCCACGACGCCGTCGAGGAACGTCAAGGTGGCTTCGTCCACCAGGCGCCGCTGCTCGGGGTCAAACTTGTTCATGGCCATGTTGACCAATACTTCGTTGCCGCCGGGAGGCAGCACCTTGGCCTGAATGCCCGGAGACGAGAGAATCTCCCTCAGATGCAGCTGAGCCCGGACCGTCCCCAGCATGCCGGGGGTGGCACCCATGGTCAGGACGGGCTTGCCCACGAAAACCCGTTCGCCGCGGGAGCACCAGTCCAGCGCGTTTTTCAGCACGCCGGGCACGGACCAGTTGTACTCCGGCGTAACGATGATGACGCCGTCGGCCTCGGCGATGGCCGCCTTGAAACGCTGCACCACGTCGGGCGGGTCGAGCTCCTTGTCCTGGTCAAAGTGCGGCAGGGAACGTATGTCGAGAATCTCGACGTCGAGCTTGTCCTTGTATCGTTCTTGCAAGGTGAGAGCCAGCTGCAGGTTGTATGAGTTTTGCCGAAGGCTCCCGACCAACGTTGCAATCTTCATGATAACGTGACCTCCAGTTCGTGTTGCTGCACGCTGGCCGGCCGGCGGGCGCACGCCGCCGGCCCGGCGTTGTTTTCATGCACGCGGTTTGGAATCGTCCGCTGAGGCACGGTGCGGGCGTGATGCGGCGCGGTGCGGCCTCGCGGCGGCGCGATGCGGTCCTCGCGGCGGTGCGTCCTGGTGGCGGCGCGGTCCTCGCGGCGGCGCGATGCGGTCCTCGCGCCTGGGCGGTACTTGGCTGCGGAAACATGCAGTCCACGGGGCGATACGGCCAGGCCCTCGCGCCACAGCACCGTTCTGCCCGCACATGGCTTCGCACATCCAGTATTATGGCACCGCACCGGGCCCACCGAGTAGAATACCTGACGGTGTCGGGCAATGCAAATCAGGCCAGCCTCACCAGCGGTTCCCGGATGGCGGTCCGCACGAACTCGGCGCCCTGCTGACGCACGTGTTCCTCCACAGCTTCGACGCTCCGGCTATCGGAAGGGCCCGCGCGGTCGGGCAGACCCCGAGGCCGACCGGCGGCGAGTCCCGGCGGAGAGCTGCGGGCGGGGCGACGTGACAGGCGGCGCCCAGGACGGGCGCCCACTGCAACCGACGGGCAGCGACGAGCCTGACGCCGAACTTTGTACTTTCGTGACGCTAAGTCTTGCGTCTCGTGTCACTGGTGTCACACGGTGGAGAATCTGTTGTCACGGGAGTACAAAGTTCGGCGGCCCGGCTTCGTGCCGTGCCGCCGTTGGTTTTCCGCAACTTTGGCCGCAGCGCAAAGGCCCTTGACATCGGCGTTTTCGAGGGGGCCTCAGCCACCATTGGCTCGGTCTCACTTTGCGCTCTTCCGCGCAGCGGGACTTTGTACTCCTGTGACAACGATTCGCGGAGTTGGCGTCACCAGTGTCGCTCGACCGAGAAACGATCGTCACGAGAGTACAAACTTCAGCGGCGCGTTTGCGCATGAGCGGACCGCCGATGCTTCCAGCAATTGGGTGATGACGAAAACGCTCTTCTCATCAGGCTTGTCGTCGCGGGCTCGGCACGCGCCCGGCGGTGCCGACGGCCCTTGGCCGTCTCGGAAGCCGACTTTGTACTCTCATGACAATGCTTATCGCCGGTTGTGTCACTGGTGTCACACGATGGCGGCTCGTGTGACATAGGAGTACAAAGTTCGGCACGGACTCTTGCGCGGGCCCAGTGGAGCTGGCGCCGGCCGAGTGCAAAGAGGGGGCGGCCCCGCACCAACCCGCGAAAGCCCATCCCGCAGCCCGGCGGCTCAGTACATCAGTACATAAACTCGCGGATGTCGTACCGTGCCGCCTTCACGCCCCGGCTGCGGATGTGCCGCGCCCACCGGTCCAGCTCGGCTTCAATTTCATCCTCGCTCATCGGCGTCAGGCCCCGCGACTGCCTCAGCGCCGCGTAGCCCGAACCCGGCTGCTCGATGAAAGGCGAGAGGTAGACGATGTCGCCTTCGCCCAGCGGCAGGCGGGCCAGCGTTTCCAGCGTGGCGGCGGCGTGGGCTTCCCGGTACTGGTGCCCGCCGATGCCGATCATCGCGATCAGGCCCACCTGGAGCCCGGCGGCCTTCAGGCGCAGGACGAAGTCCACCAGCTCATCCCGGGAGCCGGGTTTGTTGATGAGCGCCAGCAGCTCGTCGAGCCCGGTTTCCATTCCGATATAAACCCGGTGCAGTCCCAGCTCCGCCAAGGCTCGCCAGTCGGCCACGCTCTTGCGCTCGCCGGTGTAGACGTCAATGAAGCTGTAGATCGGCATGGCGGGAAACGCGGCGCGGGCCGCTTCCATAATCGGAAGGAGGCGGCGCTGCGCCAGGGCCAGCGCGTTGCCGTCGCCGAGGAAGACGCTCTTGCGCATGAGAAGGCCCCGCCCGAGGAACGCCTTCACGTCGGCGATGTGCCGGCGGAATTCATCCGGGCTCTTTACGCGAAACGGCCGGTCCTGGTAGAACGTGCAAAACGTGCATTTGTTCCACGTGCAGCCTTCCGTCGCCTGGAGGACGACGGTGAGGTACTGGTCCGGCGGCAGAATGGAGATGGGCTTGTATACGGCGGCGAAACGCTCGGCTTCGGCCAGGAGAGCCTCGGGGGTCCACCGCAGCACCTCTTCTTCGAGGCGCCGGCGCAGCTCTCCGTCGGTGCGGGGAAGCACGTCCTCGACCGCCTGCAGCACTTCGGCGAACAGTCGGTACGCCTCGTCCCGGCTCAGCCGGCGGCGCACCCGCGGCGGCTTCCGACCCGGCGGCGTCCGCCCCGACGGATTCCGCTCCGCCGGATTCCGCTCCGACGGCTTCCGCCCGAAGGGCCCCTCCACGGCCCGCTCCCGTACCTCCACGTCAGACGCCAGCGTGCGGCGGTACGTGCGGCCGCCGGCCACGTACGAAAACAGCCGGCCTTCCCGGTCGAACGACGCCACCACGTCGCGGGCGGGACTGATGTTGGTGAAAGCGGGCTTCACCGATGCGAGAAGTTCGTTCGGGCTGCTCATGCAACCAGCCTATCACGGCGAACGGCGGTCCACAACTCCCCGGCGGGCGGCGCCCCACAACTCCCCTGTGGGCGGGCAGGCTCCCCACAACTCTCCGAGGGACAGCGCCGCACAACTCCCCGGCGAGCAACGCTGCCTCGTCGGGCGGAAACTTGCTCCCGCGGCAAAATTTGAATTGGCCGGCTAACGAAATTTCCCGAACGGCGGCGGGACAAATGTCCCTGCCCGAAGGACGTCCGCCCATGCCCAGATTTTCGCCTTTTCGATAGGGTGAAACGTGTAGGAGCAGATCCGCAACGGGAACGTTCCGGACCCGGGCCGGCGCGGCGCGGTCCGGCGCGGCACGGTCCGGCGCGGCGGCACCATAGGAGGTAGTGCGCATGGCGGGCGACGACAAAGCAACGTGGAAGACGGCCTTGTACGTGGCGCTGGTGGCGGTGGGCTTCATAGGAGGCGTCATCGGTCTCACCCAGCTCACCATCAGCGCTGACGACCCGGGCGTGCAGTGGCACGCCTCGCTGCCCCTGCTGCCGGGGGAAACGCTGAGGGTGGAGACGGTCAACGGCGTCATCACGTACGAAACGTGGGACGGCAGCGAGGTGGAGATTGAGGCCACGGCGCGGGCCCGGGCGCTGACCAACGGCCAGGCGCGGCGCTACACCGAGCAGGTCCAGGTGGACCTGATACGCACGGAGGGCGGCGTCGAGGCCGTGGCGCGGCTGCCGCAAAACCTGGCCAATCTCAATACCGTGACGGTGAACTTCCGCGTGCGCGTGCCCGAGGACTGGCGCGGCCGGGTGGAGCTGCGCACGATCAACGGCCAGGTGACGGCGGCCAACCTGCACGGCGACGCCGAAGTGGAGACGGCTACGGGACCGATTTCCATCCGCTCCCACAGCGGGTCGCTCAAGGTCATCACCGGCAACGGCGCCATCAACGTCACCGACGCCAACACCGTGCTGGACGCGTTTACCTCCAACGGCACCATCGACGTCAGCGGGGCCGTGCTGCGGGGCCAAGGCTTCGCCCGCACGCTGAACGGCACGGTGCGCATTCACGCCTCGCTGGACGAGGAGGCGACGCTGCAGGTGGACACGTCGCAGGGCAGCGTGTCCTTCGTGCTGACCGACCCGGACGTGGCGCTGGACCTGGCGGCCAACAACGGCACGGTGCGGCTGCATGCCGACGTGGCTGCATCCCTGCGCCAGCCCGACAAGCTGGTAGGCAGCATCGGCGCCGGCAGGGCGGTTTTGCACGCCAGGGCCAACAACGGCTCCATTGACCTGTACGTGACCGAAACGACGGCGCTGCAGCCGGCGGGTGCGTCATCGCCCAACTAGCAGCACCGGAGCCGGCAGCGGAGCCGGCAGCGGCGCCGGAGGCGACGGAAGTTTAGGCCGGGCGGCCGGCCCACCGACGACGAAACAACCCCCAACCCCACCTGAGTTCCGGCGGGCCGCCCGGCGTTTTTCCCCGGGGCGCTGCGTCACATTTTTCGAGGCGCGCCCGGGTTGCATTGTTCACTTTTTTCGTCGGGACATTTTTCCCGGTGTCCCGGGACGAAACGGGGCAAATGTCCTTTCCGGGCACGGGACAAAGTCAACTGGTACTGCGGGGCGGGGTCTTTAAGAATCGAAATTAGATGTTGTCCAGCAGTCCGGGCTTCCGCCGGAAGGTATGCGCGGACCGGACGTCGAAATGCGCCAAAAAACAAAATTCTACGTTTTGACACGTCGGTAGGTTTATCCGGAATTTTTGGGACACACCGGGCTGAACATCCCGGCCGGACGGCCGGCGGCGGCGAGGTCACGACCAAGGCGGCGCAGGTTCGGCGTCTTCCACGCAGTACTCCCGGAAGCTCTTGCGGCAGCAGGCGGCGGAAACCGAAAGCCCGGCTGCAGTGTAGGAGAGGGGGGACATTGGATGGGACGCGGCGTTAAGATTGCGGTGGCCGTCATCATCGGGCTCGTTGTGGTCGCCGTCGGGTATTTCGCCATCGGCCGGCCTATCCAGGTGCTTCCTCGCATCCAGACCACGATTCCGTTCGAGATGAGCGACCAAAACGGAGACCTCTATCGTTATCCGGACCGGGCGCGGCCCATGAACCTGTACGTCGTGGTGGCCACCTGGGACGACGAGGCCGTGGCCCGGGCCGAGCAGATGCTCGAGCGCGTCTACGCCGAGCTGCGGGAACAGGAAAACATCGACGAACTGCTGGAAATCGCCTGGATTTCTCCCGACCCTGCCAACGACGATATCGAATCTCTCCGCGCCGCATCCGCACGCATTCCGATTTTGCAGGCCACGGGCGCGCCGCTGTTGACCGCGGCGCCGACGGTCGTGCGCCTGGCCGTGGGCGCGGGCATGGGTATCTACGTCAGCCCGCCGGCGGAGGGGCAGACGCGCGTGGCCTACGAACCCGGCCTGGTTCTGGTCGACAACGTAGGGTACGTGCGCGGGCGCTACAGCCTCAACGAAGCCGACGAGCGGCGGCTTGTCCGGGACTTGCCTCTGCTGGTGGCCGAGGTGACGGCCGAGGGATCGGAAAAGGCGCTGTATGAGGCGGCCCACTTGTTCCTGTGCTACCCGCGGTGAAGCCGCGTTGTGGCAAAAGCGTCGTTGGAACGAAGGTGGAAGGAGGGGGTTTCGTGGCACCCGAGATGAAGGCGTACGAAGCTGACCCGGTCAAGCGGGCCGCGGAGACGAAGGAGATCGACACTCCGCGGGGGACGTGGGCGATTTTGCTGGGATACGCGGCGATTCTCGCCGGCTTGTGGATCTACGGGTATATCGAAATGCTGATCAGGAGTTGAGCTTATGCACATCGACAAGTACGAACGAAACTGGATTCGGCTGGCCGGCGGCATGCTTGTCGTGTTCCTGCTCGCCCTGACGGTCAGCGCGTTTTTCCTTGGCATTCAGCTGCCGGGCATCGCCGACCACGCGACCCCCGTCGCGGCGGCGGGCGGCGAGTTCGACGTCAATCGGGGCTGGGTGCGGGAGCTGGCGCCGGGCCGCTACGAAGTGAACATGCGGGCCCGGGTCTGGGCCTTCGAGCCCAACGAGATCCGCATCCCCGCCGGCTCGACGGTGACGTTCTACATCCACAGCGACGACATCATTCACGGTTTCAAGATCCAGGACACGACCGTGAGCCTGATGGTGTTTCCGGACGTGACGGCCATGGCGACGTACACCTTCGAGAAGCCCGGGGAGTACCCGTTCGTCTGCCATGAGTACTGCGGTGCGGGCCACCACTTCATGAGCGGCCGCATCATCGTGGAGGCGTTGTAAGATGAGTCAAGTCGCGGCGAAGCAGTACGAAATGCCTCGTTCCGAGCGCAATTTGTACCTGTGGTTCATCGGCATCGGGTTCGCCCACCTCATGGTCGGCCTGTTCCTGGGCTTCATGCAGGGCATGCAGCACGCGGGCATCGACCTGTACCGGGTGATCCCCATCGTCAGGCACTACTACCAGGGCCTGACGGCGCATGGCGTCTTCAACGTCCTCGTCTTCACGACGTTCTTTATCGCCGGCTTCCTGCTGTTCGCGACGGGGACGTCGCTGAAGAAGCCGGTTCCGCTGCGTCTCGGCTGGGTGACGTTCTGGGTGATGACCATCGGCCTGGCCCTGACCGACTACGCGATTTTCTCCAACACGTCGTCGGTGCTGTTTACGGCGTACTCGCCGCTGCAGGCTCACTGGACGTTCTACCTGGGCCTGGCCCTCATCGTCGTCGGCACGTGGCTGCAGCTGCTCATCGTGGGCCGCATGGTGCTTGACTGGCGCAAGGAGAACCCCGGTCAGCGCACGCCGCTGCTGGCCTTCGGCGCGCTGACGACGCTGCTGATGTGGGGCTTGGCGTCGATTCCGTTGGCGATTTTGTTCGTCGGCATTCTGCTGCCGTGGTCGCTGAACCTGATCCCGGGCGTGGACGTGCTCCTGAACCGCACGCTGTTCTGGATGTCGGGCCACCCCATCGTCTACTTCTGGCTGCTGCCGGCCTACGTGTCGTGGTACTTCATGCTGCCGAAGCAGGTGGGCGGCAAGCTGTTCAGCGAACCGCTGGCCCGGCTGGCGTTCCTGCTGTTCATTCCGCTGTCCCTGCCGGTGGGCTTCCACCACCAGTACGTGGACCCCGGCGTGTCCGAGGGCTACAAGTACATTCACGCCATCTTGACGTTCGCCGTGTTCATGCCCTCCGTCATGACGGCCTTCACGGTGCTGGCGTCGCTGGAAACCGGCGGCCGGGCCCGGGGCGGCAAAGGCCTGTTCGGCTGGGTGCGGGCTCTGCCCTGGGGCGACCCGTCGGTGTCGGCGCAGCTGCTGGCTATGGTGCTGTTCGCTCTGGGCGGCGTCAGCGGCTTGATGAACGCCTCGTTCAACATGAACCTGGTCATTCACAACACGCTGTTCGTGCCCGGGCACTTCCACCTGACGGTGGGCACCGGTTCCGCGCTGACGTTTATGGGCGTCGTGTACTGGCTGGTGCCGCACCTCACCGGGCGGCGCCTGTTCAGCCGGAAGATGGCCGTGCTGCAGACGTGGCTGTGGTTCATCGGCATGGCCATCATGTCCCGCGGCATGAGCTGGGCGGGCATGCTGGGCGCGCCGCGGCGGACCGCTCTGGGCGCGGCTCCGTACTTCATGGAGGAGTGGGTGCTGCCGTCCTGGTTCACGGCTATCGGCGGCATCATCCTGACCGTCAGCGGGTTCATGTTCTTCTTCAACATGCTGGGCTCGCTGTGGCTGGCGCCTAAGGGCCAAAAGGTCGAGGTGCCCGTGGCCGAGCCGCTCATCGACGAGGGCGCGCGGATGCCTCTCTGGCTCGACCGCTTCACGGTCTGGGCCGGCGCCGCGGTGCTGCTGGTGGCCATCGCCTATACGCCCACGTTAGTGCGGCTTATCAGTGACGCTAGCTTCACTGTTCCGGGACTGTCGCCATTCTAAAGTCTTCGCCAGGGACCGCTCTTTTTGGGGTGGGGAGGCGCGGTCCCGGCGGCCCGCCTTCCCGGGGGCCGGCGCCGCAGGAGCCCGCGGGAAGGCGCCGACAATACTCGCTCGCCAACGACGGCGCACATCCCGGATGATGTTATACACCCACAGGTCCGGCTCGACGCGGCTTTCCGGCGTCGGGCCGGACCTGTTTTTCGCGCCCCCGCCCGGGCGAAAAATACCGCGAAATGTGGTATGCGAAAAACGCGGCCGGCTGGTAGAGTGGGGCTGCGGACCGGGCGGCGCCGGGCGGCCGGCGGCCACGGCCGGGTCGGCCTGCGTTTCGCGCCGTGTCCGTGCACGAATCTCTGCGTGTGGAGGGATGCGCATGCACGCGAGCGGAAAGGGCCGGCGGCCGCGGGGCGCGGCCGGACGCGCCGGGCGCCGCCTGCGGGAGGATGCGGCGCCGGTGTGGGGCACGGACCCCGACTTCGGCGATCCGGTCAGCGAGGAGGCGGCCCGTCTTATCGAGCGAGCCCATGAGGCCTTGTTCGAAGGGCGGGTGGCCGAAGCCGAATACCTGATGCGCCGGGCGCTGGCGTTCGGGCACTTCACCGCCGTCTACAACAACCTCGCGCTGCTGCAGCTGGAGCACCACCATCGGCCCGACGAGGCGCTGAAATTGCTGCGGAAAAACCTCGACTCGCCCCGCGTGCCCTGGCAGCCTTTCACCCGGGCCGTCGCTGCCCGGTGCCTGCTGCGCATGGACCGGCGGGAGGAGGCCCGGGAGGTTCTGCAGCAAGCCATCCGGGATTTCGAGGCCGGCCTGAACGCAGACATCAACCGGGAGCCGAGGGCCCGCCGTGCTTGGTCCGAGTACATTTCCAAGATTCTGGAGGCCGCCGGCGAGCTGGGCGATCACCGGCTCGTCTGGAACTTGTACCGCCGCTGGCGGGAGGACGTGGGGCCCACATCCCACCACGCGCTGGGGGGGCTCTCGGACTTTCAATTTGGAGGT
>QGSR01000325.1 GCA_003387805.1 Bacillota bacterium
GCCGCAGCCCGAGATAGAGGAGAAGCTCCTCGCGCTCCTGGAGCGGGCCGACCTGTTGGCGGTGCAGCGCGGGGCGCGGCTGCCCGGCGCGCAGCCACCCACGGCGCTGCAACTGCCCGACGGCGTGTTTGAAGGCGCCGCCCGCATCCTCGCCGGCTCTTCCCAGCGCTGGGTCGTCCGGGTCGTTTCCCTCTATAACACGACCGTGGGCGAACCGCTGACGGTGGACATCGCCCTTGTGGAGGAACAGCTCATCTACCGGCAGGGGGAGACCATCGCCGAGACGGTGGTGGAAGGGCGGGCCAGCGGCCTCGTGCGCGATGAGCTTATCCGGCTTTTGCAGTCGGTCTTCGACGCGGCCATCGCCCGCGGCATGCTCACCGACGAAGACGGGTTTGTGTCGGAAGGCGTGAGCCTGCAGGAATTTGTGGACACCATCAGCCGGGTCGAGCAGATGGGCGGGCCCGCCCGGGTCAAAGCCGTGGCCGCGGAGGACACCTACAATACGCAGTGGCCTCTGCGGATCCGCCTCGAGGTAGAACCCGCAGCTTGACGCTTCTTGGCAGATGGCGGCCGGTTGATCGGGGTTATCGGTGGCCGTCCCGTTCACGGGTGGTTCCTGTTCCACGACAGCCGATCCTTCCTCTTAGGGTAAGATGGGAAATCGAACCAAAGTCGCATCACTATGCCGTTTTCTCGTGACGAATCTTTCCAGGCGATGCAGGATTTTGGTGGGCCGCCTCGAATCAAGCGATTCAGGGTTTCTCTGACTGTTGGACCCCCCGGAGGCCGTCGTGGGTGGACGGAAAGGAGGTGCGGCGGCGTTCGGTCCACGACCGCGGCTGGCGGATGGGGTTAGGCGTCCGGAGGATGAGCGACCGGCTCGACCGAGCCCGGGTGAGGAAACAGGGAGACTCACAGCGCGGGTGAGGTCGGGGGCGGGGACTCTCAATTTCCGGCGTTGTGTCTGCAGCAGAGAACCTGGTTGGACGAAAGGATGAGGGGGAACGGTTATGACCAAGAAAGGACTGGCCCTTGCCCTGGCCACCGTGATGGTTTGGGCCATCGCGGTGCCTGCGTTTGGCCAGGCGAACCCGTTCCGGGATGTCCCTCTCGACCACTGGGCGTATGACGCCATCGCGACGCTGGCGGCGGCCGGCCTGGTCGAGGGGTATCCGGACGGGACCTTCGGCGGCGAGCGCACCTTTACCCGCTATGAGATGGCGATGGTGTTCGCTCGCATCCTGGCGCGCCTTGAGGCGCTCTTGGACCAGAAGATCGAGGCCCGCGTCGGCAAGCTCGAGGAGGTTGTGCTGCCCGACGGCAGCGTGGGCAAGATCCTCCGCCTGACGCCCGAGATGGAGCGGGCCATCCTCGAGTTGGTCGGCGATCCGGAGCGGGCCGGTGCTGTGGCGGGCGCGACGGTGCGGCTGGCCGAGGAGTTTGCCGGCGAGCTGGAGCTCCTGGGCGTGCGCGTGGCCGAGCTGGAGCGGCTGTTTGAAAACGTGAACGCCCGCCTGACCGCGGTGGAGCAGCAGTTGGCCGAGGTCCGCAGCATGGCCGAGACGGCGCGGGGCGTCGCGGATGCGGCCAATGCGGCTGCGCGGGCTGCAGAGGAAGCGGCTGCGGAGGCTAAGGCCAAGGCTGAATGGGCTTGGCAGCTGTACGAGCGGCTGAAGGCCTCCGGCGCGAGCGACGATGACATCGTCGAGGCACTGGCCCTCGCGAGCGGCGTGCAGGGTGACGCGGACGGCGCAGCTGACCGTGCGTACCGGGCGCGCCTTGCGGCTGAGCGGGCGGCCGAGTTGGCTGACCAGATCGATCAGTTGTCCTACGATGACGCCCGTAAGGCTTTGGCCGAGGCCGTGGCTAAGAGCGACGAGGCGCGCAGCGAGGCGCTCCGGGCCATGGAGCGGGCGCAGCGGGCTGACCAGCAGGCTTACCGGGCCCGCCTGACGGCGGAGCGGGCGCTGGCTCGCGTCGAGGCTCTCGAGGAGCAGGTGGTCGAGATCGCCCGGCGGCCCGTTATCGGCGGCGAGCTCCGGGCTGACTACGAGCTGACCCGTACCTCGAATCCGGATGACGGGGTGCGGCTGGATCCGCGGGACGCCGAGAGCGACACCATCAAGGATGCCCGCAAGCTGGACCTGACGCTGGCCTTGACGACCTCGTTCAAGCCGAGCGAGGACACCACCGTAGACGGCGGCGTGAAGGCCAGGGCGCGGGTGTTCGGAGAGGACGCCGACGACGTCGACGACTTCGATCTGGCCAACATGTGGTTCGACGTGACGCAGCCGGGCCGGAGCTTCAGCGCCTTGCTGGGCGACCTGACCGGTGAGGATCTCGTCAAGGGCTTCAACAAGTACACGCTGGACGCGGACACCTACGAGGCCCGGGTCGATTCGGCCGACCGCCGCGGTGCCGTCCTCGAAGCCCAGGTCGGCAACTTCAACGGCCGCCTGATCGCGAGCCGGCTCGACTCCACGGCGCCTGAGAAAGGCCTCTACGGCATCGCCGCCGGCTTCCCGGTGGGCGAGGGCATGAACCTGGAGGCCAACTACCTCTGGTGGAGCGAGGCCGACCGGGTGGCGTCGGTGCGGGCCTACGGTGAACTCGG
>QGSR01000326.1 GCA_003387805.1 Bacillota bacterium
CTGGGCTGGCGGGGCGGCGCGGCGGTCGCGGCGGCGCCGTCGTGGTGGGCTGCGGCGGGGTTGTACGTCGCGTACAACATCTTGCTGGCCGTCCCGGTCATGGCCGCGCTGGGGGCGGCGGTTCCGAGCGGGTGGGCGCGGTGGCAAGGGGGCGTGCTGGGCGGCGTGGGGCTCGGGGTGTCGGCGCTGGCCGTGCATCTCGCGGTGGCGGCTCGCATGCCTGGCGCGGCGGCGCTGGACATTCCCATGCTGGCGGCGGCGCAGGCGCTGCCTCGCTGGGGCGCGATCTTCTTCGGCGTGCTGCTTTTCATCCAAGTTTTTACCACCGCGGTGGCGATGGTGTTCGGCTTTGCCGCCCGCATGGCCGAAATCCGGCCGCGCTGGTTCCAGCCCGCGGCCACCGCGGCGGCGGCCGTGGGGTTCGTCGGCGGGGAGTTGTCCTTTGCGGATGTGGTGGGCAGCGTGTATCCGGCCATGGGCGTCGTCGGGCTGGCGGTGCTCGCGGCGCTGCTGTGGCCAAGGCGGCGGGGCGGCGGTGCGATCTAGTAGGGGCGGGCGGGGAACGCCGGGAAGGGTAAGGAGCGACCCCGCGTTTCGCCCAACCAAGGAGGGTGCGTGTCCGTGGACAAGCAGCGCAGGAAAGAAATCCTACACATCATCGCCCAAGCCGTCATCGGCGCCTGCATCGGATTGCTCGTTTTCTCCATCTTGATGTACAGGGACAAGTCGTCTCAGCCGGCACCCGAACCGTTGCGGCCCGCCAGTGAGGTGCAGCTGTCGGCGCTGGCTCAGCGCGGCGCCGAGCTGTTCGACCAGCGGGGCTGCGCGACTTGCCACTCGACCGACGGCTCGGCGTCCATCGGGCCCACGGTGCGAGGCGTCTGGGGCTCGCAGCGGGAGCTGGAGGACGGCAGCGTCGTCCTCGTGGATGAGGCGTACGTGCGGGAGTCCATCGTGGACCCGCAGGCCAAGATTGCCAAAGGATACTTGCCGGCCATGGCCAGCTACGCCTGGCTGCCGGAAGACGAGATCGACGCGCTGGTGGCCTTCTTCCGGGAGATGGGGCAGTAGCCGCGGCCGGACGGCTGCCCGCAAACGGACCGGGTGCAGCCGTTCCAGCCTGGTGCGCCGGTTCGAACCTACCGCCGGCCGCGCGCTTCGTTCATGAACGGGGCTCGCCCGGGCGCGGTGGGCTCGGGCGAGCGCACGGAAGTGGCGTGACGGCGCCTGCGGACGGGGCTCGGACGCGTGCTGCGGCTAGACGCCGGCGGCCGGCTCGATTAGCGGACGATGCGGATCTGGCCGCGGATTTCGCCGTCCGGGAAGTTTTGCGTGTGCACGTTGACGTAGGCCAAGCCGGCCAGCACGATGCGCAGCACGCCCTGGACGTCTCCCGCGGCCACCCCTTGTTCGGGAATGCCCAGGATGTCGCTGGCCGACAGGGTGCCCCGCACCGTGCCTGCCCGCAAGGGGCAGGCCTGCCCTGTGCCGCCGCACAGGAAAGCGAGAATGCCGCCGTTGTCCGTCAGATGGCCGAAGTGGATATGGGCGGCCATGGCGTCGGACGTCAGCCCTTCATAGGTCAGCTCGTACTCGAGCCCATCGCCGCTCAGCCGGGCTTGAAACGTCCCCCGCCCCGGAGTTAAAACCGGCGGCACCTGGGCGAAGCCGCTCAAGTCGGCCCGCAGCACGGCCCGGCGCGCAGGAGGACGCCCGGTGGTGGAGCGCTCAGCCTCTACGTGACGCCCCGTCGTTCGCACGCGCGTCGGCACAAAACCACCTCATTCCGCGGTCTTGCGGCACCCGCGCCGGTCGGCGCGGCGCCCGCGTGGTCCTCGGGTTGGTCTTCTAGGGCTATGCGGCACGGGCGGCGCGCGTGCCCCGCCGCGCCGCCCCTTGGACGCCGAAGGCGGCACGGCGCGGGTGAGGCTTGCCTCGTGTGCCGACACGCTTCGGCCGCAGTCCCAGAGCCGTCGGTCCATGAGGAGCCGTCAGTCCATGAGGGCTGCGTAGACCAGGCGCTTGAACTGGCGGTCGAGGTCGGTGTGCATGAAGGGAAACACCTGGGCGAACAGGAGCGCCACGATCTTTTTCACCGGATCGATCCACAGGTACGTGTTGGACGCACCCGCCCAGCCGTATTCCCCCACCGAGCCGGGCAAGCCCCACCGGTCGAGGTCCATCACGACCCGCACGCCGAAGCCGAAGCCGCAGCCGCGGGTGTAGCGGGCCACGTGCGGCCAGGGCAGGCGGTACGGCAGCAGGTCGGGCGGCAGCTGGTTGCGCACCATCATGCGCACGGTTTCGGCACGCAGCAGTGACTGGTTCTGCCAGCGGCCTTCGTCGAGCAGCATCTGCGCGAAGCGGAAGTAGTCGGTGATGGTGGAAACGAGCCCTGTGCTGCCGGATTCAAGCGTGGGGCCGAGCGAGCGCGCGTCGCTTTCCGCGCCCCTGTATGCCGTCGCAAGTTCGCCCCCCGCAGCCTGGGCATTGGTGGTTTGGCCCGCGCACGCGACTCCAGTGCAGGTGCTCGCTGATGTTGTCTGCTCCACGCTGTTCTGCACAACCGGCCCCACCCCCACGCCGCGCGCCGGAGTCAGGGTCGCGACCCCGGTCG